>SVJN01000064.1 GCA_015068965.1 Oscillospiraceae bacterium | reverse complement strand
CACCCGAATATGGAGCAGATTATCTATTGGAATCTGGTGGATGGCTATGCCGCATTTGCACCGCAAGGTGATATGACGGCAGGAGAAAATTACTATTACGGCGGTCTGCTCCGGTTTGATATGACACCGAAGCCTGCCTACTACACAATCAAAAACCTGATTGAAAAAGAGTGGCATACCGAGGAGGATATGGTGTCAGACCAAAATGGAACGGGAACCTTCCGGGGTTTTTACGGGGAGTATGATGTGGAAATCACAACAGAAAAAGGCGTGGTACATCAGACAATCAATCTGACCGCCAAAGGAAAACATGAATTCGAGGTAATGATATGAAAACAACAATCAAAGAACAAATTTCGGAGCATGTAAATCTTTGCTCCAATCCGTCGGAGTTGAAAATCACCGATATCCGGGTGGCAAATATTAACGGCGCACCAAAGCATTGTCCGCTGATTAAGGTTTACACCAATCAGGGAATTGTGGGATATGGTGAGGTAAGAGACGCATCCAGCGCAACCTATGCCCTGATGTTAAAATCAAGACTGGTCGGGGAGAACCCCTGCAATGTCGATAAGCTTTTCAGAAGAATCAAGCAGTTTGGCGGACATTCCCGTCAGGGCGGCGGTGTGTCCGGCATCGAAATTGCACTCTGGGACTTGGCAGGCAAAGCCTGGGGGGTACCGTTATGGCAGATGTTAGGCGGAAAATTCCGGGATCAGGTACGGATGTACTGCGATACCGATGTGGACGGCAAGCACACCGGCACCGATATGGGACACGCCCTGAAAAAGCGGATGGAACAGGGCTTTACCTTCCTGAAAATGGATTTAGGAATCGAGCTGATGCTGGATGAGCCGGGGTGCCTGAATGCGCCGATCGGATTTTTAGAGGACATCAAAAAATATTCCATGAAGGCAATCAACCACCAAAAAGGCTCGATTGATATGGATATGATGCTCGGGAAAAATTATGAGGTCTTTACCATTCCGCATCATGCAACCGGAATCCACCTGACACAGAAGGGCATGGACTATTTAGAGGACTATGTCAAGCAGGTAAGAGCCGTTATCGGCTATGAGGTACCGCTTGCAATTGACCATTTCGGGCATATTGCGATTGAGGATTGCATTCTGTTTGCAAAACGTCTGGAAAAGTATAATATTGCATGGATTGAGGATATCGCACCCTGGCACTACACAAAGCATTACGAAAAAATTGCACACGCTTGCAATGTGCCGATTTGTACCGGAGAGGATATTTACCTTGCAGAAAATTTTGAGCCGTTAATGGAGTGCGGCGGTGTTTCGGTGGTGCATCCGGATATGCTGACGGTGGGCGGTGCAATGGAGATGAAAAAGCTTGGCAATCTGTGTGATAAATACGGCGTTGCAATGGCAATCCACATGGCAGAAAGTCCGATTGCCTGCATGGCGGCAATTCATGCTGCAGCGGCTGTTCAGAATTGTCTTGCGGTGGAATTTCATTCGGTGGATGTACCGTGGTGGAATGATTTGGCGATTGGGATTGATAATCCGTTATTCAAAGATGGATTTGTTCATGTTCCCAATAAGCCGGGACTGGGCATTGATGAGCTGAATGAAGAGCTGATTGCAGCGCATATGCACGAAAAATATCCCGGACAATGGGAGCCGACACCTGAGTGGGACAAGGAATGGGCAAATGACAGGGAGTGGAGCTAAAAATCTTGTAAAAAGTGATGTGATATTACTATGAAGCTGAAAGAAATGAGCTTTTGTGAGATTGAAAAATTTTGTCTGGAACAGTTTGAGGCAAATGATGATTTGTTTCAGACAACAGTAAAGGAAAATATTAACAAGCACAGAAAAGGGAGAAAAACGGTAACGATAAAGGATAGCAAGGGACAAATTCACGCCGGAATCAAAGTGAAGGTGCGTTTAAAAAACCATGAATTCAAGTATGGAGCGCATTTGTTTATGCTTGACCAATTTGAAACAGAAGAGGAAAATAAAAGCTATCGAAGCTTGTTTTCTCAGTATTTTAATCTTGCAACCATTCCGTTTTATTGGGGAGACCTTGAGCCGGAACGGGGAAAACCGAGATTTCGTGCTGACAGCCCCAATATATGGAGACGTCCAAGTACAGATTTGTGCCTCAACTATTGCCGTGAAAAAGGGATAGATGCAAAAATTCATTGTTTATTTTACGATAAATTTATTCCCGACTGGCTACCGAAGGAGCATGCGGAAGAAATGGAACAGCTATATGAAAAAAGATTCATGGAAATAGCCAAGAGGTACGGCAATGGTATTATGTACGAGGTTGAGGTAATCAACGAATTACTCGAAACATACGCATGGACAACCAAAAGTGTAATAGGTGACAGACGTGATGCGTTGGAGTGGTCGTTCGGATTGGCACAAAAGTATTTTCCTGATGATATACTTGTAATCAATGATGGGAACTTTATTCCGGAAATTGGTGAAAAAACATATAGGCATCCATATTATATGCTGATAGATTCGGCTCTTGCAAAGGGGACAAGAATTGACAAAATCGGAATCCAGAACCATATCTATATGGGAATGCAGGAGGGGCAGGATATACAGATGTTCAAGGAGCATTTTGATCCGATAAAGATTCTGAAGGGACTGGATGTGTTATCAGAATTTAAAAAGCCACTTGAAATTACGGAGGTTCAGATTCCTATGTTTGGTGAAGGGAACGAAGCGGAAAATCTTCAGGCAAAGGTGCTTGAATACCTCTATACATTATGGTTTTCGTCAGAAAGGCTTGAATCTGTTGTATATTGGAACAATGTTGAAAATACTGCATACGCCTGCCCGGGGGCAGATGAAAATAAGCTGAAATCAGGCTTGTTCCACAGAGACCTTACTCCCAAAAAATCCGGTGATATGCTGAAAAAATTATTTAAAACTCAGTGGCATACCGAAGAAGAGCTTGTAACCGATGAAAAGGGGCAGGTAAGCTTTGACGGATTTCATGGTGACTATGAGGTATGTATTCTGACACAGGAGGAAGCTGTTTATGGTGTTCCTTTATATAAAGAAAATCAGGAGGCAGAGGTTATATGCAGAATTTAAACATTACATGGATAGGACAAGGTGGATACCTTTTGAATGACGGGAAAACCGAGATATGTATTGATCCATATTTGTCCGATGTGGTGAATCGTGTGGCAAACCGACCGAGAATGGCAGAAGCACCTTTTTTGCCTGAAGAATTAAAGAGTGATGTTGTGATTTGCACGCACAACCACCTTGACCACGTTGATATTGATGCAATTCCGCTTATGAAAAAGGATAATATGCTGTTTTTGGCACCAACCGATGCGAAAAATCAACTATCAGAATGCGGTGTAACAAAATTCAAAGAATTTGATGAAGGTACAACAGTAAAAATCGGTGATTTTGAATTGATAGCAGTATTTGCTGACCATAGTGTTCCGGCAATTGGTGTCATTGTAAGACACAACGGTATTACACTTTATTTTTCGGGGGACACAGAATATCATGAAAAGCTTGAAGAACTTAAAAAATATAATATTGATATGATGTTTATTTGCATTAACGGCAAGCTTGGAAACATGAATGTGGATGAGGCGATTGCGCTGACAAAGATAATCAATCCTAAAGTGGGCGTACCAACGCATTATGGTATGTTTGAAAGCAACACCGAAAATCCAGAAAACTACACCTCAAAGCTGGAGTGCGGATTTGAAATGGCGTATCATCAAGAATATAATATTTCGGAGGTGCTTGCATATGTTTGACCTGACAGGAAAGACTGCATTGGTAACCGGCTCAACACAAGGAATTGGCTTTGCGATTGCAAGTCTTCTGGCAGAGCATGGCGCAAGGGTGTTTATCTCGGGTGCAGAGAGCCTGGAAAAGTGCAAAAAAGCATCCGAAAAAATCCCCGGCTCCGTTCCGGTCAGAGCAAACCTTCTGATTCCGGAGGAAATTGACCGGCTTTATGAACAAACCGGTGATGTGGATATTCTGGTTCTGAATGCCTCCATTCAATATAAAAGAAAATGGGATGAATTTTCGTTGGAGGAATACGATATTCAGATGAACTGCAATGTGAAAAGCTCCTATCTGCTGATGAAAAAGTATGTAGAAGGCATGAAAAATAAGCATTGGGGCAGGATTGTTACGATTGGTAGTGTCAATCAGCATAATCAGCATCCTGAGTTATCAATTTATGGTGTGACAAAGGCGGCACAGATGAAAATGGTTCAGAATTTTGCGCCAATCCTTGCCCCGTTTGGTATCACAGTAAACAATGTTGCTCCCGGTGCAATCAACACACCAAGAAATCAAGAAGCATTAAGCAATTCTGAATTTAAAAAGAAAATTGAAAGTATCATTCCTTGCGGATATATCGGAATGCCGGAGGATATTTCTCCGGCAGTATTACTTTTATGTTCAGACGAGGGAAGATACATAACCGGAACGGATCTGAACATAGACGGTGGAATGTCGTTGTCAATAAAGTAGGAGTATGGATTATGAAAAATAACAGTATTATATATCAGCTTGCATTGAGGTCATTTACGCCTGAGGGAACACTAAAAGCTACACAAAAACGTATTTCGTATCTTGCATCACTTGGGGTTGACATTATTTATATAGGTCCATTCTTCGTCCAGGATGAAGATGCGGATGTATCCACATGGAGTGAACGTCAACGTCTATCGGGGACATATAATCCTAAAAACCCGTATAAAATTGCAGATTATTTCAATGTTGATCCTGAATTTGGAACAAGTGATGATGTGAAATCACTTGTGGATGAAATTCATAAATATGGTATGAAGGTTATTTTTGACCTTGTTTATATGCATTGTGGACGAAATGCAGTGTTTGCCAAGGAGCATCCGGACTTTTTTATGAGAAATGCTGACGGAAGCTTTAAAATACCTGCCGGATATCCGTTTCCAAGACTTAATCTTAATAATAGCGAATTAAGGAATTATCTGCTTTCAAATATGGAATACCTTGTTTCAGAGTTTGATGTGGATGGATTCAGGTGCGATATGGGGGACTATGTGCCTCTTGATTTTTGGGAGGAAAGCTTTCAGCATATTAAGAAGAAAAAGCCTGATCTTATTACAATAAATGAAGGAGTAGAGCCTGAGTGTATAAACGGAGTGTTTGACTGGTGCTATGGCTGGCCGGGACAAGACGAAAGGTCATTCAGAAAAACTGTCGTTGATATGCTTACAGCAAACAAAACTGCGGAAGATTTGAAAACCTTTTATGATGACAACTACAAGGATTACGGTGAAAATCACAAGAAACTGATGTTGTTTATGGATAATCACGATACCGCAAATGACAGTCATATGGAAAGACTTGAAAGGAAACTTGGCAGTCAGGCAGTCGAAGCAATCCTTGTTCTTAGTAATACTTACCCCGGAATATCTTTTCTGTGGAATGGAAATGAGTTTTGTGATGATGCAGAAAATTGTATGTTTTCAAATCGGTATCACGGCAGGAGAAGCGCAATTAACTGGTCAAAAGCATTTACAAAAGAGGGGATAGAAAGACTTGCGTTTGTAAAGAAAATATTTGCCCTTCGTCATAACAGTGACGGTATAGAAAACGGCAATTTTGAGTGGATTGAAAATAGCATGCCCGAAAAAATAATTTCATATGCAAGGGTAAGTGCGAAGCAAAAACTGATTGTTGCAGTTAATATCGCAAATGGGACGGTTGATACCGTGCTTGAGGCAGATGGGAAAATAAATGTACTGATGTCACGGGGAGCACAGATAAATGATGGTAATACTGTGTTTGAGCCGTATGGATATATTATTGCAGAATATACTAATTAAAGGGGTACAGAATATGAATTTTAATGTAAGAGAAGAGATAATAGCACTTACACCGCAGTGGAAGGGTGAACGACTTCCTGACGGAAGACCTAAGGTAGATGAAAAATATTTGAAAGCACTTAAAACATTAACACTTGAGGAGGTTTGGAAACCGATTTTTGTAAAAGGCTACGAAAGTCAGTTTGAAGGAAGATTACATACCCTGCACGATGACGGAAGAAAGCTGATCGGTCGTGCAGTAACCGCAACTTACTGTCCCTATCGACCGGACTTAGATGCGGTTGTAAAGGATATCGGTCGTTCAGAAAACAGAACGGGGACATATAATCAATGGGTGATAGATAATCTTATGGAATATGATGTCCCGGTCATTGATATGTACGATAAAATTTATAAAGGGACATTTTTGGGTGGCAATCTCACAACTGCACTCAAGAACAAAACCAAAAACGAAAACGGCGGAGCCGTTATCTGGGGCGGAATCCGGGACACCGAGCAGATGAAGAAGGTGGAGGATACGCAGGTATATTATCGAGGCATTGACCCGACACCGATTCGTGACTTTATCATGACCGGATATAATACCGTCACCCGGATTGGGAACGCAGTTTGCCTGCCGGGGGATGTGGTATTCGGTGCCGGCGGTGGTGTGTTGTTCATCCCCAGCCATCTGGTCGAGGAGGTTGTCGGCGGTGCGGCAAAAACACAGGTTAAGGATTTATTTGGCTTTGAAATGATTACGCTTAATAAATTTACGACCGCACAGATTGATAAAAACACCTGGACAAAGGAAATGCTTGATTTATTGATGGAATTTATCGAAACAGACGAGCGTGCGGCAGAGTACCGTGGACTGGATTGGTCATTAGAATATGACCTGGCAGAACACGGTGACCCGACCGACACGCAGTCAGCGCTGTAATTAAGACTGCTTTAAAAACCGCTTATAATTTGCCGGGCTTTGTCCGTACTGATGCTCAAACGCCTTGTAAAACCAGGAAAGATTGGAAAATCCGCACTCATAGCAGATTTCGGTCATCTTCAGGTTACTGGTTTGCATCAGGTTTACGGCATAATTTAACCGAAGCTCGGTGATGAATTCGGTCGGCGTGATGTGATAATGTTTTTTCATCATGCGGGAAAGATGCTCCCGGCTTTTTCCGGTCAGCACTAAAAACCGTTCCATCCCCTGCACAAAGTTTGCAGGGGATTTCATTTTTTCATAGCCAAGCTCTAACCAGAGCGGAATCTCAATTTTTTCGGGAGAATAGTTCTGAAAATAATTGGTAAAGAGGTATACCAGCTTGGTACGCATCATGGTTTTTGCAACCTGCTTGTCCGAATCGGAATGTAATTCCATCAGGGAATAGAACAGCTTTTCCTGCTCTCTGGGAGAGAGTAAAACGGTGGGCGGCTCAACGGCAGAAAGCAACGTCTTTGCCGGAAAGCCGTCACCTAAATATAAGAAAAGTGCATCGAGTGCATTTTTCTCAATTGCAAGGTTTAAAAAATGAAACTCCGTACCGTCTGCCGAGGCGTAATCGTGAATGTCAAAATCACGAATGAACAGTAAATTTCCACGGGTAAGCAATTGCTCTGTTCCATTGATAAAGTGCCTGACATTTCCCTGCAGAATTAAAAATATTTCATAATAATTGTGAAAATGCGGGCGGAAATATTCCGTATCACTCTTAACATAGCGCAAACGGAATCCGCTTTCTGTATCCAGATGATTGATTGCTTCTAACATTTTTGTATCCAAAATTCTCACCTCCATATCACAATACCATAAAAAATGAATCATGTCAATGGTAGCAGAAAAAAGATTTCGCCTTTATAATGAAATCAACAAATAATGAAAGGATGATGGCAATGGATTTTATCAAGGAAAAAATAAATGTCACATTGGATACAATCAAAAGAATTATGGAACCCGTTCTTTTGAACATTGAGTTTGAGTATGTAGAATGTGAATATAAAAAAAATAACACGCCGCCGGCACCGGATGCAGGCTGGAAAAAGTTTGCAGAAGGGGAACGCCTTACCGGTGTGGACAAGCATTATTGGATGCATTTTACACTGGATGCAGTTCCGGCACAAAAGGATAAGGAATTACTGTTTATGCTAAACACCGGCAGAGAGGGTGCATGGGATGCCAACAATCCGCAGGGACTGGTTTTCCTAAACGGAACAGCAACGCAGGCGTTGGATACCAACCACACCTGGCTCGGTCTGGAATTTGACAAGGCATATGATGTTTACATTTATTTCTATACCGGCAGAGAGGGAAACTATTTTGATGTGTTACCAAAGCTTGTTCTGCGTGATACGCTATTGTATCAGCTTTATTATGATATCCTGACTCCATATGAGGTGTTAGGCGTTCTGCCGGCCGATTCCTATGATGCAATCCGGATTAAGAATGCACTGGAAAAGGCATCCTTCCTGCTGGATTGGCGGAATAAGGGAAGTGAAGCATTCTATCAGAGTGTTCGTGATACCATTGCGTTTTTGAAAGAGGAATTTTATGAAAAGGAATGCGGAAATGTGCAAGGGGAGGTCAGTTGTATCGGTCATACCCACATTGACGTGGCATGGCTCTGGACGGTTGCACAGACCAGGGAAAAGGCAGAACGGAGCTTTTCTACCGTTCTGAATCTGATGCGTCGCTATCCCGACTACAAATTTATGTCCAGCCAACCGCAGTTATATCAGCACGTCAAGGAAGCAAATCCGGAGCTTTATGAAGAAATCAAGCAGCGTGTCAAGGAAGGACGCTGGGAGGTAGAGGGTGCAATGTGGTTAGAGGCAGATTGTAACCTGATTAGCGGCGAAAGTATGGTTCGCCAGATTCTGCACGGCAAGAAGTTCATGAAGGAAGAATTTGGTGTTGAGAGTAAAATTCTCTGGCTTCCGGATGTGTTCGGCTATAGTGCCGCTCTGCCACAGATTCTTCAGAAAAGTGGTGTAGACCGGTTCTTCACCACAAAGATTTACTGGAATGAAACCAATTCCATGCCGAATGATATTTTCATGTGGAAGGGAATTGACGGAACTGAAATTATGACCTGCTTTATCAGGGATTATGTACGGCGTTTAAATCCGGAATCGATGTATCGGGCATGGGATCAATTCAAGGACAAAAATCTGACCGACCGGATTATTGCAACCGTTGGATTTGGTGATGGCGGCGGCGGAACAACGCCCGAAATGATGGAATACTATAACCGCTTAAAGCATGGCTTACCCGGAATGCCGAAGGTGATGATAGATACAGCAAACAATTTCTATGACCACATGGAAAAGGATTTTGCAAACAATACCAAAGAACTCAGAACCTTGCCGAAGTGGGACGGTGAGTTATATCTGGAATTACACAGAGGTACCTACACCACGATGGCAAAGAATAAGCGGAGCAACCGCAAGAGTGAGCTTTTGTATCAGGAGGCAGAAACACTCTCTGTTCTGGATTCCGTTTTACTGGGTGGTAAGTATGACCAGGAAACCTTTGACCGGAATATGATAAATATTCTTTTGAATCAGTTTCATGATATTATTCCGGGTTCTTCCATTAAAGAGGTGTATGAGGTAACCGATGCAGAATATGAACAGATTCTGTCCGATGCAAATGCAATCAAAACCGAAAAGCTTTCTGCAATCTGTAAGAATGTAAAAACCGAGGGCGGTATTCTGGTTTATAACCCGACTCCGTATGCAATCAGCGATTATGTAGAGGCAGACGGTGCAGTTTACTATGCAGATGCAGTTCCGGCACATGGTTATAAGGTGATTTCGGATGCACCGACTACCTATGGTGTTACAGTTTCGGATAGGGTGTTAGAAAATGACCTGATTCGGGTAACCTTTGATGACCATTATCAGATTATTTCTGTGTTTGATAAAGAGGCAGGCAGAGAGACCATTGCAGAAGGTGCAGTTGCAAACCGGTTGGAGCTTTACGAGGATTATCCGAAATGCTGGGATGCATGGGAAATTAGCGAATATTATCAGCAGAAAATGTGGATTTGTGATGATGTGACCGCAGTAGAAAAAACCGAACGTGGAGTGCGTGTAACCAGAAAATACGGAAACTCTGAAATCGTGCAGGAAATTGCGATTCGCAACGGCTCCAAACGAATTGACTTTATCACGAAGGTTGACTGGCATGAGGACCATGTTTTCCTAAAGGCGGCATTCCCGGTAGATATCCGCACGCAGGAAGCAACCTATGATATCCAGTTCGGTAATCTCAAACGTCCGACACATCGGAACACCTCCTGGGATCGTGCAAAATTTGAGGTTTGTGCCCATAAGTGGGGTGATTTATCCGAAGGGAATTACGGTGTCAGCTTGTTAAATGACTGTAAATACGGCTATAGTGCATATGAAAATGTGATTTCTCTGTCTCTGTTAAAGTCTGCAAAGGATCCGAACCCGGTTGCAGATATGGGAATGCATGAATTTACCTATTCCTTCTATCCGCACACCGGAGATTTCAGAGAAGGTCAAACGGTGCAGGAGGCATATCTGTTGAATATGCCGCTGACGGCACAAAGAATCGAAAAGACAGAAGGCACAATGCCGGAGGTTTATTCTTTGGTTTCCTGCAATCGTGAAAATGTTGTGGTTGAGACTGTGAAAAAGACAGATGCAGATGATTCTGTGATTGTCCGTCTGTTTGATTGCTACAATCAAAAAACAGAGGCAACTGTTACTTTTGGCTTTGATGTGAAAAAGGTTTCTGTCTGCAATCTGATGGAAGAGATAGAATATGAATTGCCGGTAGACGGAAGAAGCGTTACTGTCCCGGTTAAGAATTTTGAAATTGTAACGTTGAAGGTAGAAGCGTAAAAATAAAGGGCTGTTGTGTAAAACAAATATTATGTATGACTTTATTCCTTTGTAGGGGACGATGCCTGCATCATCCCGATTCGGGCGGATGTGGGCATCCGCCCCTACAAATTGGATAAAATATACATAAAAATGTTTCATACAACAGCCTTTTGCGTTCTGGATTTTTTTACACCGGTTGTTGAGGGGATAGGAAAAAATGTTCAGAACGGACAAACTGAGCCAAAACAAGGTTTTTCCTTGTTTTGGGTTACCCGACGGCGTACATGGGTACGCCGAGTGGCGATGTTTGTTCGTAGCAAAAAGGATTCAATTGAAATGAGATTTTTCATCTGAATAAAAACAGTTTTTTGATAGAAATTGTTTTAAAACCTGAAATCATTACCCTTTTTGCGTTCTGGACTTTTTTTACATTCCCTATTTTAATCCAAGTAATCTTTTAACTTCTTACTCCGACTCGGGTGGCGAAGCTTTCTCAAAGCCTTTGCCTCAATTTGACGGATACGCTCACGGGTTACGTCAAATTCCTTGCCGACCTCCTCTAAGGTTCTTTGTCTGCCGTCATCCAGACCAAAGCGCAGACGCAGTACCTTTTCCTCCCTGGGAGTGAGGGTTTTTAACACGTCCACCAGCTGTTCCTTTAACAGAACAAAGCTTGCCGCCTCAGACGGAGCGGGTGCATCGTCGTCCGGGATAAAGTCGCCTAAGTGACTGTCCTCCTCTTCACCAATCGGTGTTTCCAACGAAACGGGCTCCTGTGAAATTTTGGAAATTTCACGCACCTTTTCGACCGACATATTCAATTCAACTGCTAACTCCTCCGGAGTCGGCTCTCTGCCTAATTCCTGCACCAGCTGACGGGAAACACGCACTAATTTATTAATGGTTTCTACCATATGCACCGGAATCCGGATGGTTCTTGCCTGGTCTGCAATGGCACGGGTAATTGCCTGACGAATCCACCAGGTTGCATAGGTACTGAACTTATAGCCCTTGGTATAATCGAACTTGTCCACCGCCTTAATCAGACCGAGGTTTCCCTCCTGAATCAAGTCCAAAAACAGCATTCCGCGGCCGACATAACGCTTTGCAATGCTGACAACCAGACGGAGGTTTGCCTCTGCAAGCTTTTTCTTTGCTTCCTCATCGCCCTCTGCCATACGGCTTGCAAGCTCAGTTTCCTGCACCGGATCCAACAAATCCACCTTACCGATTTCCTTTAAGTACATTTTAACATGGTCGTCAATGCTGATACCCTCCGGAACAGAGAGGTCTTCTAATTCCTCCTTGGAAACCTCGATTTCTTCGAGTTCCTTGTCCAGATCCTCAACAACCTCGATGCCCTCTTTTTCAAACGCATCAAAAACCAATTCATATTCTTTTGTGGAAATCTCAATTTCCTCAAACGCAACGGCAATTTCCTTGTTGGTCAGGAAGCCTTTTTTCTTACCTGTTTCAATCAGGTTTCTTAACGTAGCTTTCTTTGATTCGATATCAGACATTCTTTTTTCCTCCCAGGTTCGATAATTGCTGAAATAGTTCGTTTATTTTCTTGGGATCGCTTTCCTGTTTGATTTGCAGAAGAAGCTTTTCCCGTTTCATGCTTTCGATTAATTGCGCAAGTGTTTTCTCATCATCGGAATAGGTTTCCAGATTGTAAAAAACAGCTGCCGCATACTTCATTTCTTCGCCCTCAAAATCCGAGACTAAAACTGCAGGCTCGGGAAGTGTTCCGTTTTGTACAGCTGAGAAAATCAATTCTGCAAGCCGTGCACAGACCGGATGTGAAAAATCCTCCGGTGTCAGCTCCTGTGCGGCTTTTTGCGTGAATTTTTTACTCTGGACAATCAGGCTCAGGAGCTTTTTCTCGGCATTTTCCGCCTTGCTTGAGGCTGCTGATAGTCCGGAAATCTCACCCTCCTCTTCGGTAGAAGAACGAATCGGGCGGAGCTGCTGTTGCTGTGTTTTGATACGGTTTGCCCGGACTGCCTTTTTCTTATATTCACTATAGATTGCTTCCTTGCTGATTTCGGTTTCAGATGCAATCTGCCTGATGTAAGCATCCACCTCAACGGCATCCTGCAGACTGCATAAAATATCTGCCACCTCACTTACAAAGGAAACCTTTCCCTCCGGTGTGTCAAGGTTGTATTTCCCCCGTACCAGCGAAATCCGGTACTGCGTTGCCGGGATTGCCTCAGAAAGTGCTTCCCGGAAGGCGGCGATGCCGTATGCCTTTATGTATTCGTCAGGGTCTTTCGAGCCTTTCAACCGAACAATCCGAGCCTTGCCGCCGACATTGTTAATGATTTCAGTTGCACGGACGGTTGCTTTTTGCCCGGCTTCGTCGGTGTCGTAGCATATCAGGATTTCGTTGCAGTATTTCATCAGAAGCTTTGCCTGATCCTCGGTCAGAGCGGTTCCTAAGGTTGCCACAACATTTTTAACGCCTGCCTGATAGACCGAAATGACATCCATATAGCCCTCCACCAGTAAAAGCTGTGTTGCCGCCGCTTTCTTTGCAAGGTTTAAGGAAAACAGGTTTCTGCCCTTGTGAAACACCGGTGTTTCTGCAGAGTTTAAGTATTTCGGCGGTTTATAGCCGTTTACCTCCTTTGCTTCTCCCATAATCCGTCCGCCAAAGCCAATCACATTAGAACGCAGGTCGATAATCGGAAAGATTACCCGATCCCGGAACCGGTCAAAATAACGGTCCTCACGTTTAGTCACCAGACCTGCTTCTGCAAGCTCGTCGGGTGTAAAGCCTGCCTCCTGCATATGCCGTAACAGTGCCGTGTAGTCATCCGGTGCATAGCCTAAACCATAGGAACGGATAGTTGCCGGGGTGAGCTTGCGTTTCTGAAAATATTCCAGCGCCTTTTTTCCGGCGGCATCCTGAGTCAGCTCCTTGTGAAAGAAGCGCGCCGCCATTTGATTCATTTGATAAATCCGCTGTTTTTTCTGATGCAATGCGTGGTCAACCCGATTATCCTCCTCCGGGAGTACAATGCCTGCCCGGTCTGCTAAAAGCTTTAGTGCCTCGGTAAAATCCAGTCCCTCT
>SVJN01000063.1 GCA_015068965.1 Oscillospiraceae bacterium | reverse complement strand
GGATAATATCAGTTGGGTATCTGCAAACCGGTTTGGTAGAACTACTGATGCAGATGATATGTGTATTTGTATCAATAATGATTTAATATATGGCGACCGGTTTGATTTTTATCCCTATCGTACCAGAGCAGAGCTACTGAATGGTGGACAAATTCTGGACAACGCACAAATCGACACAGAGCAGACAACGGTGCTGGAGTTTGATCTGGCAGTAGAACCGGAGACGGATGCAAATTGTTATCATGATACAGCTTTTGTGTTAAATGGCGGATTGATTTCACTCAATTTTGCCGGAAGTGTCTGGAACAATGTTATAGCAAACGGTCAGACTTATGGTATATATCGGGAACTTAATTCAAATGGTATTGCGTGGAGACGTATTAAGGTAGAAATGGACTTTTTATCCGAGGATGCAGGCTATCTTTCCTGCTATTTAGACGGAGAATGCCTGGTCAGTCGTATCCCGTTCCAGTCAACCGGAACCGGGTATCCGGAGGTGGGAGGAGAGACCTTCTCTAACCGAACCTTCTGGTGGTTACGAGTGCTGAATATCAGCCGTGTGGAAAGTGCAGGCACTATTATCAGTTCAGATCGGTACTATTTTGATAATTTTTGGGTTACTACAAAGAAAACATCCGGGATTACACCTGTTATGAAGGTTGATGTGGAATTGACCGGTTCAGAAGGTGGATTTGTAAAGGCTTTTGCATGGAACAATAAACATGGAATGCAGCCTTTGACAGATTATCGGATGATTGCAATAGAAGAATAAGGGAGGTTATTTGTTTTGAAGATAAAAACAATGATATCAGCATTGCTTTGTGCGACCTTTTTGGGAGCACAGATTCCGGTGTTCGCATCGGAAACGGCAGTAAATATTAAGGATTATGGTGCCGTTGCAGACGGAACCACCGATAATTCTGATGCGATTCAAAGGGCTTTGGATGATGCTTATGAAAAGAATATCGGCGTTGTATATATTCCTACCGGAACATTCGTTGTTCAGAAGGGAATGACAATTCCTACCGGTACAACACTCCGGGGTGACGGGATTCGTTCTGTAATCAAGACAACACAGACCGGAGACGGAGAAACCATTTTTAAAGCAGAAGGTCAGACGTTGATTTCTGTTTCGGGTGTAAATTTTCAGGCAGTCGGTGATTCTGTGATTGCAATCGGCTTGTATGGCTGTGACAGAGTAGACATTCTGAATAACTACGCAGACTGTTCTTTGGTCAAGGTTGATTCTCTTACCAAGGATGATACAGAAAAGTATTCTGAACATATCCATATTAAGGGAAATCAATTGGAATCAACTATTGCAAAGAAGCCTGCAATGATGGTTTATGGCGCACAGAAAGCAATTATTGAAGAGAATATTGTCAAAGGCTATCAGACCGGTGTTTCTATGGGACGTGCCTATGGTGAGCTTCCGATTGCATATACCTGTGCGCAGAATGAATTCTTTAACATAGCACAAAAAGCAATTTATGCAAACCGTGTAGAACGGTTGAGCATCGGTTCCAATACAGTCAGAGACAGTAATATTGCGATGGATATTTCTGATTGCTATATGGTATCTGTTAGTGCAAATGCAATCAATGAGATTACCGAATGCGGAATCCGTATTTCAAATGGCGGAACCGGTATCAATCTGCAGAATAATACCTTCTTTGATAAAAGTGATGCTGCAAACTTGATTGATACAGTTGCAGAGGATGCAAGCGCGATTTATGATCTGAATATTACCGGAAATTCATTCCATAATTATGAGGGCGGAATTTCGGCAATCAATATCGGAAACCTTCGTGTGTTGTCGGTGACCAACAACCATTTCTATAATACAAAAATGGATTTAACCAAAGGAACTGTTGCATCGGTTATGGTAAACGGAAATCAGATGATTTTTGAAACTGGCTATGCAGATGCATATACTGCAATGAAAGCTGGAAAAATCAGAAACGGCGGTCAGCTGATTCTGCAAAATAATCAGATTTATGCCCTGGGTGGAACGGCGGCAAAAAGCTGTGGCATTGAGGTGTATCAGGATGATGCAACAAATGCACCGACCTCTTACTTAAAAGGTAACTCTGTAACCGGCTTTGATGTGGATATCCGCACCAATGCACAGAATCCGAACAAGGATGTAAAACCGGTATTCATTCTGAAGAACAATAATCTGATGAATGCAAACTTTGAAAGAATAGAAGGCTCAGCACAAGCTTCTGTTGTCAGATTGGAAGAAAACTTTACAGCAGGCGGCTTATCCTATCCAAATCAGGTTCCGACAACAGGAAAATGGGAAAAAGGTCAGTTGATTTATTTTGCACAACCGACCAAGGAAGGTTATGTCGGTGCAGTTTGTGTGGCAAAGGGAACACCCGGAATCTGGAAATATTTCGGAGAAATTCAGAAATAAGGGGGAAGAACAATGCATAAAAAGATAATTGCCGGTGTTTTGAGCAGTAGCTTACTCCTGCTTGGAACCAATGTAATGGCGGCAAATATGAAAGATATCAAGGATGTATACAAAGCAAAGTCAATCACCATTGATGCAGATTTGTCGGATTGGGATGCCTATCAGTATGGAGCAAAAATTCTCCCTGAGAAGGAAGAACAGGTTTCGCATTTCTCAGCCTATGCAGGACCGGAGGATTTGTCGATCTATTTGTGGTATGCATGGTCGGATGTCGGATTGTACTTAGCGGCAGAGGTTATTGATAATGTCCACCATACAGAGCCCGCGGAATTGTGTTGGATGGGTGACAGCTTGCAGTTATCGCAGGGATTGGGAAATGGATTTGGACCGGAAATTAATTTTTCAACCGATGCAGTAACCTATGTAAATGGGGCTGTATCAGATGCAATTAATATAAAAACAAAGGTGGACGGAACCGTTTCAACCTATGAAATGTTAATTCCGTGGAGTCTTTGTGGAGGCGGCAGACCTGCAGACGGTTTGCTTCCGTTCTGTGTCTGTGTCAATGAAAATGACGGCACCGGAAGAGCCGGATGGATTGAAACAGCCCCCGGTATAGCAGCAGGTAAGCAGAGCCATCAGTTTGGTGTTCTGAATCTGTTAGAGGAGGAACCAAAGCCTGCAGATGATAGCTATACCGCTCGTCCGAAAATTAAAAATCTGACAGAACCGGAAGCGCAGGCTGGCGGTTCAGTAACGGTTGTATATGAGCTCAATACTTACATTACCTATCCTGATATTCAGAATCATTGGGCAAAAGAGGCAATTGAGCAAACTGCATCCATGGGTGTTTTGCGTGGCTACGGAGAATTTTTCCAACCGTCATGGGGAATGACCCAGGCAGAATTTTTGGCGGCGCTGGTTCGTGCAGTAGATTTGGATTTAGTAGAATATCGTGGAGAGCTTTGTAATGCTCCGCAGGATGCGTGGTATGCAACTTATTTACAGACTGCAGCAGACGGTCATTTGATTCCTGCCGGATTTTTCAACAACAATGCAATCAATGCAGATGCAATGATTCGTCGAGATGAAATGATTGCATTGGTCAGCAATGCATATTTGCAGTTAAAGAATCAGACCTTGCAGGAGGGAGAATTTCCTTACGCAGACGGATACCTTGCGCAGAATGTAACACTCCCATATCTGAAGAATGCACAAGCAATCGGATTGATTCAGGGAGATGGTGCAAGTATGTTACGCCCGACAGATTCTGCAACCCGTGCAGAAGTAGCTGTAATGTTAAATCAACTCATCAAGAGTAAACGATAAGGAGGAAGAATTTTGAGAAAGAGTTTTAAAATTGGCAGTGTGATTCTTGCATCGAGCTTACTTTGTCAGACGTTTGCATTTGCGCAGAATCAGAGTGTCACTGTGAATAAACCGAAAACGGTAGGAAGCAAAATCACAATTTCCGGTGTTCTTCCGCAAAGCAGTGCATCCGAGCTTGTAACAATCCAGGTTGTCAGTCCGGGTTTTGAACTGGGTGACATGGAGGGTGTGTATCACATCCGGGAAGTAGAAGTGGCAGAGGATAAGTCCTTTACTTATGATTTTTTGATGACAGATGTTGACTTTCGTGGCAACAGCACAGTTGGAAGATATACTGTGTTTGCCGGCGGTAAGGATGTGGAAGTATCTGAATTAACATTAACCGAGGATGGGGACCCCGTACAAAGCTTTTACTTTGTACCGAGTGATGAACGCAAGAGTGTTGTTCAGAGAATTGACGATTGTACAGATGCAAACATTTTAGAAACCCTGGATGATGAGGATGTAAAATCAACCATGACCATACTCGGCATTTTCCAGGAGGAGTTTGCCGCTTTGGGAGAAAAGCAAGATAAGGTTCTTGATGTGATTGTTTCCAAGAATTTTCAAATGAATGAGAATTTATTCTACAGAACCTTTAACGGTGCTGTATTGATGCAGATGATTGACGGAGCGCAAAGTTATCAGGAAGCATTGGAAATACTTCGTCCTTATGCAGATTTTTCAGGCTTTGACTATGCACGCTTTGATTCTTTGAAAGAAGCAGAATTGACTGCGCTTGAAAAGAAGAATATCACTAAGACAGATTTTGATGAATGGATTGGTGAAGTAGAGGATCAGATTGCACTGGTACGGATTAATACCGAAAAATCCTATCAGAATATCTGGGATGCAATCACTTCTGTACAAGACCGTCTGAGTCTGGATGAAGATGATGTTGCTTATTTTGAAGCATTAAAAAACCAAACCAAGCTTGTTGCAATCAAAAAAGCACTGACAAACAAGAATTTTGCAACGATTCAGGCAGTCAATGATGCTTTTGAAACAGCGATTGCAGATTCTAAGAAATCGACCTCTGATAACGGCGGAAACGGCGGCGGAGGCGGCGGTGGGGGCGGTGGCTCCTATGTCAGCCCTTCAGCAAGTGGATTGGGTGCTTTGGTTGCACCTACCGGCGCCAAGGAACAGGAAGAAGAAGTTTTCTCCTTCTCGGATGTTCCGGAGAGCCATTGGGCATATCAGAATATTATGTCCTTATATCATAAAGGTGCGGCAAGTGGCGCAAACGGTATGTTTGAACCGGATTCTCTCCTGACCAGAGAGGCGTTTGTAACCCTTTTGGTAAGAGGTATGAAGATTCCGATGACAGACGAAGCAATTGCTTTTGCAGATGTCAATGCAGAGGATTGGTTCCAGCCTTATGTTGCTGCGGCAAAGGCTTGTCATATTGTTTCAGGTGTTTCTGACTCGGCATTTGGTGTAGGTCAGTATATTTCCCGTGAGGATATGGCGGCTATGATGTATCGTGCGGCAGTTTATTGCGGAATTTTAGTTGCAGACGGAGAAACAGATGTTATGTTCTCTGATGATGAACAGATAGCAACCTATGCAAGAGAAGCAGTTTATTCAATGAAGAATATGGGAATTATCAACGGTATGGGAGAAAACAGCTACCAGCCGGATGGTGTTTCTACAAAGGCACAGGCTGCAAGAATCATTGATTGTCTTTCAGACCTACTTGCATAATGTGATATTGGAAAGGAGGAATATAAATGGTGATGAAAAGAATTGTTGCGGCTTTTCTGGCATTGACAATCGGAATCAGCATGGCGTTTGCGGCACCCATTCCGGATGTAGATAATGAACGTTTCGTGCGGGTTTTGAATGTTCTGGACAGTCTCGGAATTTTGTATGATGTGCAAAGTGGTGGAAATTTCCGTCCTGATGATTCCATTAGCCGTGGTGAGGCAGTCAGCGAAATTATAAAAATCGCAGGAATTAATGTTCCGCAGACGGGGAAGAAGGTTTTCTCAGATGTAGCAGAGGATTCTGAGTTTTTTGCAGCTGTTTCTGCTGCAGTAGAAGAAAAAATTATTGTTGGATATACACAAGATGTATTTCATCCCGAGAAAAATGCACAAAGCCAGGAAGTAGTCCGGATGCTTTTGTGTGCAATGGGATATTATCAGCAGTCAGAAATTTTAGGTGGCTATCCGCAGGGATATTTAAATACTGCATCCAATATTGGATTGACGAAAAATATTTCTGCTTCCGGAACTGCAGAAATTACAAGAAAAGATTTTGCATTTTTGCTCTATAATGCATTGACTTTACCACTGTTTACTATCACGATGGAACAAGGTGGAATTGGGATGGAGCAGGATAATGAGCATACTTTGTTGAGTGACCGTCACCAAGCATTTATCGAAGAAGGACTTCTGAATGCAAACTCTGTTACCACCCTCTATGAGGTGCAGGGTGTCGGAGAAGGATATGTTTCCATCGGAGATAAAATTCTTTCTGTCGGTGATACAGATGCAGAAGCTTTGATTGGTCAGTATGTGGAATACTGTGCTTATGAGGATGAGTACGGTGAGGAGGTTCTGCTTGGAATCTGGGTAAAGGATGCTGATTCTGTTGTTGTATTAAAATCAGAGGGAATTTTAGAAGAAACAACCTTAGATACAATCTATTATCTGGAAAATGAGGATGATTCCCGCGAAAAGCGTTATCGACTGATTGAAAATGCAGACTTGATATACAATACACAAGCGGCTCCGTTGGATGATGTTTCCAGACTGATGCCGGCGTTGGGAAGTGTTACTTTAAGTGATATCGACGCAGATGGCAGATATGATATTGTGATTGTAGATTCTTATGAGCTTCAGATTGTAGAGCAGGCGTATGCACAAAGTGAAAGAATTCTGTTTAAGAATGATCTTGGAACCTTGAATCTGGAAGAGGATTATGCAGATTATCAGATTCTGTTGGACGGTGAAGAAAAAACACTTGCTGATTTGGTTGAGTGGGATGTGCTGGAAATCCGTCGTCCGCCGAATCCCGAGGAAGGAACCTGCATCATCCGTGTTTGTAAAATGCAGGTCGGAGGTGTTCTGCAAGGAAAGTCTGATGAAAAGGTTTTCATTGATGGTGCAGAATATGAGATTGCCCGGGAGTATCCGTCTATGAATCTTGCACAGGCAATTACCGGACAGCAGGTTGTTGTGCTTTTGGATTCAGCCGGAAGAGCTGTAGAAATTCAAAGCTTTTTGGCATCTGAATTATGCGGATTCCTCTACCGGATTGTCATGGATGAAACAGAAGATGAAAAAGCATATGTTAAAATTTTCACAGAAAACGGTGAATGGGTCAATGCATATATTGACCAAAAGGCAAAGTTTAACGGAGAAAGAACAATCACTCATTTAATATTTGAAGAATTGCAGTGCCGTGGTGATGCGAATGGTGTTAAGATTAATGATCAAGGCATGATGGTAGATGTCTTTGGCCGTTATATTGATTACCAGAATTCAGAGCGGAATTCTTTTAAAACCGTTACCAATGGTGTTATGGGTCAACAACCCTATAAGCAGATTACAGACCGGAAATTAATCTTATTCCAGATGACTTCTGACAAAAAGATTACCTCTATCCGTACACCGGATGGAGACCGTTCTGCAAATCGTTTTATGATGATTGGCTCCTACCTGGAAGCACCCGGTTTACAGTGGAGAGAAGCGATTCGTGCATTCTTTATCAACAACTGGGGCGCGGCAGTTTATCCGGTTTTCTACGGGGATGAGAATTGTAAAATGTTCCAGATTCCGTTTGATCAGCCGGATGCAGAGGATCTTTATAATATTAAGCTGGGTAATTCTTTGGCTCATAACGATTTCCACTGCTATGCACAAACCTTTGGATTCCGGGAGGATAAAATTTACGATGATGTTCCGTATGTTCTTCTGGATGCAAATACGGATGATAGCAGATTGACCAATGTATTCCTTGTTACAAAAGTAACCGATATGTTGGATGAGGATGAAATGGTTGTAACGAAGCTGTGCGGATATGAAGATGGTCTGTACAAAGAGTATATCATTGAGGATCGTGAAGTGCTGAGAAAGCCGAGTGGTTCCTATCTGCAATTTGGTGACTTACTTGATTTTTATCTGAATTCTGATAACACAATCAGAGTGATGTATAAACTGGCTGACGGTGACATCTATTTCGATACAGATCAGGAAAAAGCTGATCAGCTTGGTAGCGTTGGTTACTTCCGTGACGGAAGAACAAAGATTTGCGGATATGTTGACGGTGTAAACGCAAAGCAGAATCGTTTCTCTCTTGTAAACGGTACCTATAACGAGGACGGAAGAAATCCTTCCTTCGGCTTGTGGCGTACCTGGACTGTCTCAGAGGTTTATGTGCTTGATTGCAAAACCAATGATGTCAGACTCGGAAACATTGCAGATTTAGAAATCGGTGATTTTGTTTCTGTCATTATGGCAGGTAGTGCGATTGCGGCTGTTGTGGTATACCGTAACCTATAAAATTGAAACGGATGTAAAAAACGAACCGACTCCAGAACGTCAGACGAAAAAACAGACGTTCTGGTAGTCGGTTTTTTCGCTTTATAGGAAACTTTGTTCTGAATGAGAGACGAACATAACAGTTCGATTTAAAAATTCTGATGTAGATTTATTATGGAGGGGTAGCAAGATTTTTGTGTTTTTGAAAAAAACAAGCAAGAAAAAAGAGGAAATTATAAAAAATATGTGGTAAAATAAAAACATAGGAGGCGAGGTTGTATGAGTATTGCAAACAAATGGGCGCAGGGACAGTTATTTGCGTTTTCTGCTTTAGACGGAGATTCTTTTTTTGGAGATGATTTTGTCGGAACGCTTTCAGGCGACAGACTGGGAATCCGGTTTCATACAAAGGTAAAAAGAGAATTGGTGTTTTTAAACCGCGGATTTTCTGATTTGGTTTTTGATGCCGTAACCGGTGATTATATATCTTGTCGGATTGGACATGGGCAAGAAATAAAGATTTTTTACAAGCAGGCACATCTGATTGTCGGAACAGTTTGTGAGGCAACAGAGCCTACTGTTTTCGTGGAAGGAAAAGCAACCTGTACGGAGGTTGATTCTGTTTTGGTGCAAGATACCAAAGATGGTGAGGTGACTGCGCTTGCAGTATCAAAAAATTGTTTTGCATTTGCGTTTGCAAAGACTGGAGAAGAGGCTGTATTCTTGGCAAAATCAGGCATTTCTCAGGATATGGAGCAATTAGAAGCAGAGAAAAAATCCTTCTATGAAAATCACGACATTCCGGAGGAATATGAAGCACTCTATACAAAATGTCTTTCGGTGATGAAAACACAGCTTTACTCTCCTGAGGGCAGTATGAAAGGAATCTGGTCAACGCCCGATCGTCTGCCGCATCGCCATCTGTGGCTTTGGGATTCTGTTTTTCATGCAATTGGTCACCGTCATCTTTCATGCGAGCTTGCCGAAGCATTAATTTGTGCTATTTTTTATAATCAACGTGAGGATGGTTTTATTCCGCATCTGGCAAATCCGGAAATGGCATCCAAAATCAGTCAGCCACCGGTTATTGCGTGGGGGGCATATCGGGTTTATGAAATGAGCAAAAATCAATCATTTTTAAAAAAGGTCTACGAACGGAATCAGAAATTTTTACAGTGGATGCAGACGCATCGCAGAAAAACGGACGAGGAGCTTTACGTCTGGCATACCTCGGAGAATGTACATTGTCGTTGTGATGAATCAGGAATGGACAATTCTCCTCGATTTGATGATGTAAAGGATTTGCAGGCGATTGACTTTTCCTGCTTCATGGCAAATGAAGTAAGATATATGAAAAAAATTGCAGAAGTCTTAGAGCTTTGGGAAGAAGCAAATGATTATGAAGATTGGTATCAACAGATTGCCAAGGCAATCAATCATAAGCTCTGGGATGAAGAGGAAGGCTTTTACTTTGACTACAATCTTGAGAAAAATGAGCTTCATAAGGTTTATTCGGTTGCATCCTTTTTGCCACTGTTTGCCGGAATTTGTTCGAAGAAGCAGGCGGAGTCTCTGATTTCTTTTCTGAACCGTCCGGATATGTTTGCAACGGAATTTCCGATTCCGTCAATCGCAGTATGTGATAAAACTTTTGGCAGTGATATGTGGCGAGGCCCCGTCTGGATTAATTATAATTATATGATATCGGAGGGACTATTTGCTTATGGGTTTTCAGAAAAAGCAAGGGAAATCCGAATAAAAACAATTGCTTTTATGAAAGAATGGTATGAAAAGACGGGTACCTTTTATGAATTTTATGATTGTTTAAATCAAAAAGCACCCTCCTGCTTAAATCGAAAAGGATTACCGACCGATATCTACGATATTTCTGTTCGGATGCAGTCAATCCGGGATTATGGTTGGAGTTCCACCCTGCTTTGTGATATGATAAAGAGCAGACAGGACCAATAAGTAAGAAGCTTCTCTGTAATTTTTTGCAGAGAAGTTTATTTTATTTGCAGATAGGTGTTGAAAAATGGATTTGTTTCGTGTATAATATGTATAAATATACATTTTTTATATTGGGAGCGAAGCAATGAAAAAAATAGCAATTATTCCGAACCATACAAAGGATATCGGATTAAACTGTACAAAAAAACTGATTGAGGCTTTGCAGAATCAGGCAGAGCTTTATATGAACCGGATTTATCAGGGGAGCGGATTACCGGTCAATTATGCCGGGGATGAGCTTTATGATTTTGTTGATGCCGTTGTAATTTTAGGCGGAGACGGAACCATTTTAGAAGCTGCAGAACCGTGCGCAGAACGTGGGATTCCGATTATGGGAATCAATTTGGGTACGGTTGGTTTTATGACAGAAATTGAAACAGAGCAGATTCCGGTTGCGGCACAACGTCTTTTGGATGGGGATTATCAGATTGAAGAACGGATGATGCTTGGAGTTCGTGTGTTGCGGGATAATAATGTTTCGGAGTATATTGCACTAAATGATGTTGTGATTTCTAAGCCGGATGCGGAAATGGTTTCGTTGGAAATGTATTGCAATGAGGAACAGTTAAATGCTTATACAGCGGATGGTGTTATTATTGCAACACCGACAGGTTCTACCGCATATTCGCTCTCAGCAGGTGGTCCGGTTGCCGATCCGACGATGGAATTATTCATTGCAACTCCGATTTGTGCGCATAGTCTCTCCAGTCGTCCTGCATTGGTTAGTGCAAAAAAAACCATTCAGCTTCGTCTGACCGAGGCGGGAAATACTGAGGCTGTGGTTACAATCGACGGTAAAATCCGGGAACGGATTTCCTGCGGTGAAAAGGTGGAAGTAACCAAAGCAAAGCAGAGAGTAAAGCTGATAAAAATGGGAAATCAGTCCTTTTATCATATTTTGACAAGTAAACTGTCTTAAGAGAGGAAAAAGAAATGAAACAGAAACGTCATGCAAAAATTTTAAAAATTATCAGAGAAAATGAAGTAAAAACGCAGGAACAGTTGACGGATGAGCTGTGTGCGGCAGGCTTTGAGGTCACCCAGGCAACGGTATCCCGGGACATCAAGGAATTAGGTCTGGTCAAGGTTTCATCGGCAGACGGAGGCTATTGTTATGCACTTTCCAATACACAAGGGGAAAGTCCGAAGCGGATTGAGATGTTCGCAAAAGCAGTGGTCAGCTTGGATTGTGCATTGCATACTGTGGTAGTCAGAACCTTTTCCGGCATGGCACCGGCAGTTGCGGCAACCCTTGACGGGATGTTCTCCAAAGAGTTTTTGGGTTCTGTTGCAGGGGACGATACTATCTTAATCATCATGCAGGATGAAAAAAAGGCAAAGGAAATGACAAAGCGACTTGCAAAGCTATTTCATGGTGAGGAAACAGTCTGAGAAAGGAATGAAAGCGAATGCTTGAGCGGATAGAAGTGCAGAACATTGCACTCATAGAAAAACTCGGATTTGAGCCGGGAGCGGGTATGACTGTACTGACCGGTGAAACCGGTGCCGGAAAATCTATTATATTGGATGCAGTTGGTTTAGTGCTTGGAAACCGGGCCAATAAGGGTCTGGTGCGCTATGGATGTGAAAAAGCGTTTGTGCAGGCGGTGTTTTCTGTTTCGGAAGAAATCTCAGCACAGTTGGAATCAGCAGGGATTCCGGATGAGGATGGGATGCTTATTATCAGCCGGGAGCTTTCTGCAGACGGAAAAAGCATTTGTCGGATGAATGGTGTGATTTGTGTACAGAATACTGTCCGGGAAATTTGTGAAGGACTCTTAAATCTACATGGTCAGCAGGATAGCCAGGGACTTTTGAATCCGAAAAAGCATCTTGCATTTTTGGATTCTTATGCAGATGACGGAGCAGAGATAGAGGCATATAGCGAAATTTATCGGGAAAAGCTCCTTTTGTCCAGACAGCTAAAGTCGTTGGAAATGGATGAAAGTGACCGGTTGGCAAGAATTGATTTGCTGACGTATCAAACTAAGGAAATTGAAGCAGCACATCTGCGTGCAGGAGAAATGGAAGAATTGCACGAGCAAAGATTCCTGATGCAGAATGCAGAAAAAATCGTAACGAAATTAGAGGAAGCACACGCCTTGCTATATGGAAATTCAGAATGTCCGGTTTATGATCAATTAAGCCGGGCGGTGGAGGCACTTTCCGTTATTTCAGGGTTTGATGCAGATTTTGATAGATGGTATCAGCGACTGGAAGAAAGTAAATATCTGATTCAGGAAATTGCAGAGGAAATTTCTGATAGAAGTCAAGGGATGGATTATGATGAGCGAGAATTGAATGCAATCGAGGAACGGTTGGATGTCATCAGCCGGATGATGGCAAAATATGGCGGAAGTGAGGAAGCGGTGCTTGCATTCTATCAACGCTCACAAGCAGAGCTTCTGCAGATTTCAGATTGTGATGAAGCAAAAGGAAAGCTTGAAAAAGCGTTGGAAGAATGCGAAACACGATTACAACAAGCGGCAAATGTTCTGCATCAAAAGAGAATGAAAGCAGCAGAACGCCTTAGTGGTGCAATTTGTTCCGAGTTAAAGGAGCTGGATATGAGCAAGGCAGAATTCAGGGTTGCAGTTTTGCCAACAGACTGTAGCGCTTTGGGAGCGGATGAAGTTATCTTTTTTATTCGCCCGAATCCCGGAGAGGCAGAACAACCTTTGGAAAAAATTGCATCCGGTGGTGAGCTTTCAAGAATTATGCTTGCAATTAAGATGATTCTTTCCGATGCCGATTCGGTGGATACCTTGATATTTGATGAAATTGACACCGGTGTTTCGGGGAGTGCGGCAAAAAAGATTGCACAAAAACTGCGGACACTCGGACAAAAAAAGCAGGTTATCTGTGTCAGCCATCAGCCACAGCTGGCGGCAGCGGCAAATCGTCATTTTTTAATTGAGAAAATGACGAAAGCAGAACGTACCACAACAAAGCTCACAGAGCTTTTGGGCGAGGAACGCATCCGGGAACTGGCAAGAATCATTGACGGCGATTCCATTACCGACACTTCGTTAAATCATGCAAAGGAAATGATGGAGGCGTATGAGCAATCATGACAGAAGCAGGAATCGTCATTAAAACAGAAGAAAAAAGAGCATTGGTGCAAGTCATCCGGAAATCTGCCTGCGGAGAGCATTGTGTGCATTGTGGTGCGTGTGCAAAAAATACGGTTGAGATTTGGGCTAAGAATCCGGTCGGTGCAAAAAAAGGGGAGTCTGTCCTATTGGAGCTTTCCGACCAAAAGATTTATCGTGCGGCATTTTTGGTTTATCTGCTACCATTAATTTTCTTTTTTGTCGGCTATTTTCTGTCGGGGATGTGGTTTGCAAATGAGATAACAAAGGTTTTTATCGGAGGTGTATTGTTTGTACTTTCGATCGTTGGAGCAGCTGTCTATAGCAGAAAATGCAGACAGGAATATGTACCTGCTATCACAAAAATTGTTTTATGAAAAAAGAACCGTAACAGAATTTTCTGAGACGGTTCTGTTTTTACTTTATAGGAAACTTCGTTCCTATAAAGTAAAAAGAATTGAATGCCCGTGCGAAAATTTCCGCCAATAGCGGAAACGCACATGGGCGTAACTAAAGCAGTGGCAACCAACGACTCGTTGTCTCGACTTTGCGAGAGTAACTCGTCGGGTTGCTGTTGCATACGACGCAAAACGAAATCAAAGATTTCTGTGCGTCAGTAACCGACCTGCTTCTTCTTACCGCTCTGTATCAGTTCAAAGTACATGATAATTTTATGGAGCGGTTGCGGCGAAGCCGCTTTGTTCTGTGGTTAATTACATTCAGCAACCAATGGACCTGCCAATTCTTTTAAATAGAACAGTTTTCCGGGAAGTGTCGGCATAAAGGTAGAAGTGATATTCATATCCGGACCGTAATGGAGGGTTGTCAGGA
>SVJN01000062.1 GCA_015068965.1 Oscillospiraceae bacterium | reverse complement strand
GTGGATTTTAACAATCCGCCGGCACTTGACCGGATTCGGGTATATGAGGATGAAAATATCATCTATACCTTCCATGGCTATGAACCGTTTGAATTTACGCATCAGCAGGGTGTTCTGCAGGAGGCACCGCTTTATTATAACCGGAAAATGCCTTATCCTTCGGATGACATCGAGCGTTACCGGGATTATCACAGATTGCATGGTAACGAAAATGCTTATTCTAATCTGGAGCGGATGGATATTGAGTACTTAAGAAGCTATTTAGAGCCTGCAAAACGGTTTATCGAAAAGCATCCCGATAAAATTCTCTGGTGCGGAGAGTTCGGAACGATTCGGCATTGCAATATCAGATTCCGGGAAAACTGGATGCGTGATATGATTACCATATTGAGGGAATGGGATATTCCGTATTGTGTATGGAACTATCTGAGTACGCCAAATGACGGGAATCGGTTCAGCCTTGTAGATGATGATGAGCGTGTGATATTAAGTGAGGAATTGGCAAGCATTATCAGGGGGGAAGTCAGATGAATGTGCTGTTGATTCTTTTGAGTGTGATGCTTGCCACAGTACGGAATCTGTTGTCTAAGGGGATTTCGGATTTGCGTTTTGGAACCAAAAAGTTTTTTGCGATGCAGTCGGTCCTTTTTCTGACCGGCGGACTGGTTTTGTGTGCCGTCGGCAAAAGGTCTTTTCTTGATGTATCGTCGTTGACCGGAGCTTATGCAGTTTTATACGGAATTCTGTTGCTTGTGGCGCAGTATGCCTATACCGCCGCACTCGGGCGGGGGAATGTCGGCATCTGTTCGACGGTTTATTCGTTGGGATTTATCTTTCCGACCGTCTCCGGAAGCCTGTTCTGGGGTGAGCCGTTAAATGCCTGGAATGTTTCAGGCATTCTTCTGGTAATTCCGACGGTGATGTTATCGGGAAGAAAAAAGATAGTAAAAACCCAAGAAGGAAAGCAAAATAAATGGTACATTCTTCCGCTTGTCTTTGCAATGATGGCATCGGGCGGATTGGGGATTCTGCAAAAGGTACAACAGTTATCTCCCTATCCGGAGCAAAAGGAGAGCTTTATTATCCTTGCCTTTTTATTCTCAGGTGTTGTTTCTGCAATCTGTACTCTGTTTGCAAAAGCTGAGGAGAAAATATTGTTTAACAAAAAAAGTTTTCTTGCAGTCGGAATCGGTGTGGCATTCGGGTTTGCCAACCTTTGTAATACTGTTTTGGCAGGGAGAATGCCGAGTGCAGTATTTTTCCCGATTTTAAATATCAGCACAATCTTTGTTTCGCTGATTTTGGGTGTGATTTTTTTTCGGGAAAAGCTATCCCGGAATGATTTGGTTGTTCTTTTGTTGGGAATTGTGTCCATTCTGTTGATAACCGTTTTATAATGCGTGAAATTCGGAGGGACATATACCATATTTTTTTGAAAATAGTCTGCTAAAATAGAGTGCATCATGATAGCCGACAGAATATGCAACCTCCCCGATGGAACGATAGTCGCCGCTCAGGATAATGCTCCGTGCTTGTGAGAGTCTTTTGTTGGTGATGTATGCCTGCGGGGTTGTGCCAAAATTGGCTTTGAAAATTTTGCGGAAATATGTATCTGACAGGTTGCAGAGTAAATGCAATTTTTCAACACTCAAATCGCAGTGAAAAATATTGGCTTGCAGGTAATCGACTGCAGGCTTTATTTTTTTGAATTTCTTTTGATAGGAGTATTGATTCGTTTCCTTTTTTAAAATAAAAGAGAACAAGCTGTAGAATATACAGTAGCATTGGTAGCGTTCTGATGCTTCACCGAAAAGCCAAAGTTTTTCCAACTGGGTTGAAATCCGGATTGTGTCGGGAAAGTCGGCAAGTGAATAGAACTGTGGTGCGGCGTCTGATAAATCGGCATCAAAATTTATCAGCACATATTCACTTTTATCAGAAATCCGTTTTACCTGATAGGAGGAGTCCTTTGGAATAAACAACAGCTCTCCTGCTGATATTGTGATGGTTTTATCAGGAAAATGGTACGAGCTTGTGCCGTTGATTTTGAAAACAAGTGCATGACTGAATCGCTTCAGAATGGTAAGCTGTGGGGCGGATTCTTTTTGAATCACATCCAAGAGTTTTAAATTTTCTATATTTTCTAACATATTATCACCAAAAAAATTATAACATAGGTTGATTGTAAAGTCAATTAATGTTCGGAAAAATCCATACTGTTCGTTTTATTCTATTTACAAAAATTATTTTTGTGATATGATTAAAAAAAGGGGGATGAATATGAAGATTATATCAGAGCAGTTATGCTTACTTTTTTTGTTCGTTTTTTACGGATACATATTAGGAAAGAGCAGACGTATTAAGCAGGAGCACACACAAATTTTGTCCGGGCTGGAAACTTATCTGTTTTTGCCCTGTACGATTTTCCGTGCATTTTCAAATAGCTTTCAGGTGGAGAATCTAAGAACCTACTATCCGCTGATTCTTATTTCGGCAGGAGTTCTTGGTGTCCTGCTTTGTGGCTCGTATTTTATAGCCGGTGCATTAGGGCGGGATGGTTATGAAAAGAATGTTTTCCGCTACTCAATCATTGTGTCGAACTATGGATATATGGGATATGCGCTTGCAGAGGGGTTATACGGAACCGACGGACTGCTTCGGATGATACTTTTTTCCATTCCGTTTTCTTTCTATATTTATACCTATGGATTCTGTATGCTGACCGGACGGGAATTTTCGCTGAAAAAATTGTTTCATCCGGTTACAATGTCAATTTTTATCGGAATAGTATTTGGTCTCTCTGGTCTTTCGTTGCCGGCAGTTGCAGAGACCTTTATTGCAAAATCAGCAGCCTGTATGGCACCGGTGAGTATGCTGCTTGCCGGAATTACGATGTCAGAGTTTGATGCAAAAGAGTTGATTTCTGACAAAAGAATTTATCTGATTAGTGTGGTGCGGTTAGTTCTTGTGCCGGGTATGGTACTGCTTTTCTTAAAACCATTTTTCAGTGAAACGGTTGTGCGTACAGCGATATTGCTTTGTGCAATGCCCTGCGGTATGAATACGATTGTGTTTCCGCGATTGGTCGGGCAGGATTGTAAGGCAGGTGCAAAGCTTGCATTTGTATCCAGCATTCTTTGTATTGTAAGTATACCGGTATTGTTAAATCTGATTTAGGAGGTTTGTGTGATGATAATCCGAGAAGAATTTTTTACCATGTCAGACGGCATCCGGCTCTATACCAGAATGGTTTTGCCGGAGGAGGGAAAGAAATTCCCGATTGTATTCATGCGTCAGCCGTATGAAGAAAAGCGTGGCGGTGAGCCTTATCCGATTGAAGCGTATCAGGATGATTTGTTTTTGAAAAACGGGTATGCCGTGATTTTGCAGCATACTCGTGGACGGGGCGATAGTGAGGGCGTGTGCAAGCCCTATCAGGAGCGGCAGGACGGATTGGATACGCTGGAAATCATCCGGACACTACCGTTTTATAACGGGGAAATCTATCTTGTCGGCAGGAGCTATCTTTCAACAGCTCATTTGTGCTATCTGGATACCAATCCACCCGATATTAAGGCGGCATCGCTGAGTATTCAGACCGACCGGATGTATTTACGCAATTACCGAAACGGTTGTTGTTATGATTATTGTAACATTAAATGGTGGATGCGGATGTTAAAAAACCGTTATCCGGATCAGTTGCCATGTGAAGAAGCATTATACAGACCGTACTACAAAATTGCGGAAAGAATTTTTGGAGAGGATGTTCCGGAATATACAGAGCTGTTGCTGCATGATACCTATCATGATTTCTGGCAAAAACAAGTGCAGAACAATGTTTCCGAGCAACTACAGATTCCGGTTCTGCTTACCGAGGGCTGGTATGATTTCTACCTTGACGGAATGTTTTCGATGTGGGAACGGTTGCCGGAGGAAACAAGGAAACAATCTGTCTATGTGGTTGGCCCGTGGGGACATGCAACCGAGGTCAGCAAAACGGCAGAATACCCGCTTGCAAACGGGAATATTCCAAAGGATTGGATTGTAAAATTTTTCAATAGCATCCGGGATGGTGTGGCTTATCAGGAGTTTGAAACCGGAAGGGTAAATTACTATACAATTGGCGGAGATTTCTGGACGACCGATAAAAAAGGGACGAGAGAAACGAAATTGTATTTTCAAAACCATTACAAATTGTCTGAGAATGCAGATGTAAGTGGAACGAAAAGCTTTGTTTATAATCCGGAAAAAAAGCCGGGAAGCTTTCGATACCATGATATTTTCAAGGCAGAACCTGCCGGCAGTATAGACGGAGTTCTGTCCTTTGAGTCGGAAGCATTTTCGGAGGATACGGAATTTTATGGAAAAATCCGATGGCATATGAAGGTGAAATCAGATTGCGATGATACTGCTTTTTTTATGCGTGTGTATTTTGTGGAGAATGGAGCTTCGTATAATCTGACCGAGACCATTACAACCCTTCTGCAATGTGATGAGAATTATACTGCAGGTTCGGAATGTCTGATTGATATTACTACTCCGATGATTGGATTTCGTATCAAAAAAGGAAATGCAATCCGTGTGGATATTTCCTCGCATAGCGATATGTATGTTCCGCACGCAAATGTTGTAGGCCATTGGGCAAAGGTGACCGAAACAAAAACGGCAGTCAATACGGTAATCTGTGATGAAGATTCCTATATTGTACTGCCGGTATGCACGGAATAATTATTTTATATGATAACTCATCATTTCTGAAAAAGCGTGTTCGGCATATTCTTCTAAAAGATTTTTGTCGTAGAGATACTGCAAAATGGTATATCGTTCCCGGAAGATTCTGCCACGGTAAATTCCCTCCAAAAAGGTTTCTTTGTCGGTTACACCAAAGGGAAGTTTTAATGTTTTTTGTAATTCAAAAACAGATGAAAAATAGGGAAGATACGGCTTGATTAGATTTTTTATGGCGAGGTCATCGGTTTCTTGATACAGACGTTGATAAAAGAGCATTGCAACAAAGGTTGCCTGTCCGACATCAATACCGTGTAACTGTGTTTTTCTTCCGTTTTCTAAATCCATAACCTCCCAAGTTTGTCCGATCATATGCTCTGTCCCGGATGCAGGACGGGAAGAACCCGTGTAAGCAATTCCTAAGCCGGAAAGTAAAAGACCGGATACGATTGCACGAATATCTTCCGGATTACGGGCGGATAGGTTTTGGGCGGCAGAAACACATTGTCCGGTTGCCTCAAAAACCATTTTCGCAATTTCAGGACAGTAATATTCTTTGGTCAGCATATGCGAAAGTTCCCAATCCAAAAGTGCAATATATTTTCCAATCATATCTCCCACTCCTGCAACTAAAAGCTCATAGGGAGCTTGTGCGCAAATATTTAGGTCGATGATAATATGGCGGGCGGTGGAGCAGGTATAAATGATTTTTTTATGGTTGACCAGAAGCGGTGCAACAACAGAGATATAACCGTCCATAGAAGGCGCAGTAGCACAAACCCCGTATTCAATTCCGAGACGATAGCTGACCATTCGGCAAATATCATTGACAGAACCGCTGCCAACAGCAAGAATATAGTCGGGTTTGGTTGAAAAATGATTGATGTTGTAGACCTTCTCATCAACTCCGGCATGAATCAGGACTTCGCCGACATTTTCAGCGGTTGCTAGTGCTGATTTTGGAAGAATATAAGAATGAGAAAGCATTCCGGCTTTTTTTAACAAGAATTCAACCCGTTTTCCGCAGACGGCATAGGTATTCTGATCTGCAACGAGATAGATATTTTGGTATCCGTTAAGAACCGAGACAATTTTTTCGGATGCACCTTCGCTTACTTCTAGAGCTTTGATTGGAGCGGTATGTAATTTTTGTTCGCAACTACAAGTCATTTTCATCATAGTTCTATCACCTCATATGTGTTTTTCTTTTATTTTAATAGATTAAAAAGAAAAAAACTACTTATATATTGCTGAATATTTTTATATCTTGCTTTTTTTGAGACGGTATGCTATGATAAATATGAGGTGGTGTATTATGCAGCTTATCAAGGATATCAGAGTATATGAGAATGGAAGAAATGGTCTGTCCGGAAAAAAACATATTCATAACGACAGTTATGAAATCCTGCAGGTGTTGGAGGGAAATGGTGTCTTTATGATAGGAAACAGATTATTTCCGTTGGTGAAGTATGCAGTTTTTTTTATTCCGCAATATGAGGTGCATAGCGTTGCACCGGGAGAGGGCAGTTATGTGAGAAATATTCTAAATATTGACAGCAATTATCTGGAGCGGTTTTGTGAATTGACTGATGATACAATGATAAATACATTATTTCAAAAGCAAAGTGTCCAGACAGATGCAGAGACAGCAGAACTTTTGAGTAAAGCGTTTTTCTTATTGAAGGAGAGGGGAAATTCTGTAGAGAAACAGTTGCACTTTATCCGGATTTTACTAATGCTGTCAGAAACGGGAGAAAAAGCTCCTTCTGTGCATAATATGATTTCTGTTGCTATTAAATATATAGATGAACATCTGAATGAAAAACTGACAGTGGAAGAAATTTGTGAACAGGTACACCTGAGCCGATTTTATTTTTGTCGATTGTTTCGGAAAAATACTGGAATGAGTCCGGTGGAGTATATTACACAAAGAAGAGTTTCGACAGCGAAAAAGATGATATTAAATACAGATATGTCGATTTCTGAGATTGCAGAGCATGTGGGTTTTGGGTCTTTTTCAAATTTCAGTAACCGATTCCGGCAGACAGAGGGGGTTAGTCCGCGAGAGTTTCGGAAAAGGAATTGTAACTGAGCGCAGAAAGTATTTCATCATATTTGTGTATATTCTCATCATAATCGGTCTGGATTTTGTATTATATGCCGTTTCTGTACAGATTATGAAAAAATGTATTGCAATTAACGTACAAGTGTGCTATCATTTAAGTATTGTTTGTAAAAACAATCTCTGGAGAGTTCCATCTCGAATGGGCGCCGAAGGTGTACAGAAAGCAAATGCTTTCCTATCTCTCAGGCAAAAGGACAGGGCTTTACATATTGCTATTGTCTGACTCTTCAAAGCCAAAGTTTAACTTTTGGCTTTTGTTTTTTTTGTAAAATCTTTTGCCTTGTGCCTGCAAGGGAAAAGGAAAAAAAGGTATCAGGCAAAGAAAGGAAGGGTTTCTATGTTAGAAAGGGTAAGTGAAATTCTTACAAAAATTGATGATTTTGTGTGGGGCGTACCGCTGATAGTGCTGATTCTTGCAGTTGGTATTTTCTTGACGGCACGCTTAGGATTGTTGCAGGTGAAGCACCTGCCCAAAGCACTCCGGTTCATGGTAAAGAATGAAGAAGACGGAGACGGTGAGGTTTCCAGCTTTGGTGCTTTGTGTACAGCAATGTCTGCAACGATTGGTACCGGAAACATCGTCGGCGTGGCAACTGCAATTGTTGCAGGTGGTCCGGGTGCTTTGTTCTGGATGTGGGTTGCGGCGTTCTTCGGAATGGCAACCAAATATGCAGAAGGCTTGCTGGCGGTTAAGTACAGAGTAGTCGGTGAGGATGGACATTCTCTGGGTGGTCCGTTCTACTACATCGAAAACGGTATGGGGAAAGGCTGGAAATGGCTTGCAAAGCTGTTTGCGTTCTTTGGTATGTGTGTTGGTCTGTTCGGTATCGGAACCTTTACACAAATTAACGGTATCTCCAGTGCGGTAAATAACTTCTTTGACCCGAATAATGCATGGACAGTCACTCTGTTTGGTATGGAATATTCCTGGACAGTTGTGATTGCAGGTCTGTTGGTTACTTTGTGTACGGCATTGGTAGTTATCGGCGGCTTGAAGAGAATTTCAAGCGTATCACAGATTGTTGTTCCGTTTATGGCAATTATTTATGTTGTGTTCTGTTTGCTGGTAATTATTCTGAATATCAAAGCGGTTCCGGCAGCTTTTGCTGAAATTGTAACCAGTGCATTTGGAGCAAGAGCGGTTGCAGGTGGTGCATTGGGTGCAATCATTATTGCAATGCAAAAGGGTATTGCAAGAGGTATCTTCTCCAATGAAGCAGGTCTGGGTTCTGCACCGATTGCGGCGGCTGCTGCAAAGACAAAAGAGCCGGTTCGTCAGGGCTTGGTTTCTATGACCGGAACCTTTATTGATACCATTATCATTTGTACCCTGACCGGTCTGACAATTGTGTTGACCGGTGCATGGGATTTGGGTTTGGACGGTGTGGATGTTACCATTAAAGCATTTCAGGATGGTCTCCCGTTTGCACCGCAGGTGGCGGCCTTTGTGTTGATGCTTTGTCTGGTATTCTTTGCTTTTACTACCATTTTAGGCTGGGACTACTACAGTGAGCGTTGCCTGGAATATCTTGTCGGAGGGAAAAAAACTCCGGTGCTGGTATATCGCTGGCTCTATATTGTCTGCGTATTCATTGGTCCGTACATGACAATTTCTGCAGTATGGACGATTGCAGATATCTTCAACGGTCTGATGGCATTCCCGAACTTGGTTGCATTGATTGCATTGAGTGGGGTTGTTGCGGCAGAGACGAAGAAGTTTTTCAATCAGAAATAATGAAACAATCGGGGGTGTAAAAACTTGTTTTTTGCACCCCCTGCTTTTGACTTGACAGAAATTGCCTTTTGTGCTATATTAAGATTAGGAAAATTGGGGTTTTATGCCTTATCATAGAAAGGAAGCATTGCAATGCAAAAAGAATTAGAACAGTTTTGTGCTTCGGTAAACGGAAAAGAGGTCGGCGTGATTGGAATCGGTATCAGTAACCGTCCTTTGATTTCCTATCTGGTTGAGTTGGGTGCAAAGGTCACTGCGTTTGACAAACGCTCTGCCGGAGAGCTGGGCGACGGTGTCGCAGAGGAATTGGAAAAGATGGGTGTCCGCCTTTGTTTAGGAGCGGACTATTTGGAGCATTTAGAGCAGGAGCTGATTTTCAGAACCCCCGGAATGCGTTATGACCTGCCACAGTTAGAAGCGGCAAGAGCAAGAGGGGCAGTGGTAACGTCCGAGATGGAGGTGTTTTTTGAGGTCTGCCCGGCGCATATTGTTGCAATAACCGGAAGTGACGGAAAAACCACCACAACCACCCTGATTCATAAAATGCTTTCAGAATCCGGCTACAAGACCTGGCTGGGCGGAAATATCGGGAACCCGCTTCTGACCGATGCCCGGAATATGAAACCGGAGGATTGGGTGGTTTTGGAATTGTCAAGCTTCCAGCTGCATACCTTAAAAAAATCGCCCGAAATTGCGGTGATTACCAATCTTTCTCCGAATCATCTGGATTATCACAAGGATTATCAGGAATATATTGATGCAAAGAAAAACATCTATCTGCATCAGACTGAAGCGGATTTGTTGGTAACCAATCTGCATAATCAAGACACGAAAAAGCTGATTCCCGAAGCAAAGGGCAGATGTATCACCTTCAGTATTGATTTTGCAGACGGTGCAGAGATTACCCGTCGGGAAAATGTCATTTACAAAGGAAATATGCCGGTGCTTGACTGTGCAGATATCCGTCTGCCGGGAACACATAACATTGAAAATTATATGACGGCAATCGGAGCGGTTTCGCATCTGGTTAAGCCGGAAATCATACAAAAGATTGCAAAGGAATTTGGTGGCGTACCGCATCGGATTGAGCTGGTACGGGAAAAGGATGGCGTGCGTTATTATAACAGCTCGATTGATTCCAGCCCCAACCGCACGATGAACACATTAAAGGTGTTTCCTGAAAAAGTGATTCTGATTGCCGGCGGAAAGGATAAAGGAATCCCCTATGATGATATCGGCCCGGTGATTGTTGAGCATGTCAAGCACTTGATTTTAATCGGTGCAACCAAGGATAAGATTCAGGAAGCGGTAGAAAAAGCATCTGAAAAAGCCGGCGTGCATATTCCGGTGCAAATTGCCGAAACCTATGAACAGGTTGTGGAGATGGCGGTTGCGGTGGCAAAACCGGGTGATGTGGTCATTCTGTCGCCGGCAAGCACAAGCTTTGATATGTTCCGCAACTTTGAGGAACGTGGAAATCTGTTCAAAAAACTGGTTTGTGAACTGTAGGATGGAGGAGCTATGAAGGATTTGATTGAAAAACTGAGCAATCTTCGTGGAATTTCGGGCTATGAGTACCGGATATCTGACGAGATTGCAAAGCTTTTTATGCCACTTGCAGACGAGGTGTCTGTGGATGAGATGGGCAATGTCATTGCTGTAAAGCGGTGCGGAAAGCCGGATGCAAAAAAAGTGATGATAGAAGCGCATTGTGATGAAATCGGTCTGATGGTGAGTCAGATTGACGAGAAGGGTTTTTTGAAATTTGTTAATATCGGTGGAGTTGACCCAAGAACCTTGCCGGGGGCAGAGGTGACTGTACATGCCAAAGAGGATTTGTACGGTGTCATCGGTGCAAAGCCGCCACATCTGCAAAAGGGAGATGACCCGAACAAAAGCAGTCAGATTCCTGATATGGCGATTGATTTAGGCATGAGCCGGGAACGTGTTTTAGAGTTGGTTTCTGTCGGGGACAGTATCACCCTGCCGCAATCGGTCGGTGCGTTGGGCGCATCACAATTCAGCGGAAAAACCTTAGACGACCGTGCCGGAGTTGCGGCGTTGCTGGAAACACTCAGACGGTTGCAGAAATGTCGTCTGGAGGTTGATGTCTATGCCGTTGCGGCGGTGCAGGAGGAGGTCGGCTTGCGTGGTGCAAAAACGGCAACCTATCGGATTATGCCAGAGCTGGCGATTGCGATTGATGTTTGTCATGGCATTACGCCCGATAATTCCGACAATGCCTTTGAGATCGGATGCGGTGCGGTGATGTCGGTCGGACCGAATATTCATCCGAAGCTGCAAAAACGCTTGGCAGAGACCGCACAAAAATATCATATCAAAACCGAAATTGAAGTGGACGGCGGAGATACCGGAACCGATGCCTGGGTGATGCAGACCTCCGGCAATGGTGTTCCGACGGCTTTGTTGTCAATTCCCTTAAAATATATGCACACCTCGGTAGAAACCCTGGATTTAAAGGATGCCGAGGCGGTTTCGGAGCTTTTGAGCTTTTTTATACAGGATTTAGAGGATGATTTGGAGGGATGGCTGTGCTTTTAAAGGAGCTTTGTGAATTAAACGGAGTCAGCGGTGATGAGGGTGCAGTTCGTGAGAAAATCAGGCAGGAAATTGCCCCCTATGCAGACGAAATCACCGTGGACACGATGGGGAATCTGATTGCTTTGAAAAAGGGCAGGATTCCGGATAAAAAAATGATGCTTTCTGCACACATGGACGAGGTCGGACTGATTGTTTCCGGCATTACCTCAAGCGGTTTTTTGCGGTTTCAGGCGGTTGGCGGGATTGATACCCGGGTTCTGATTTCCAAACGTGTTTTAGTAGGGGAGAAAAAAATCCCCGGAATTATCGGAATGAAGGCAATTCATCTGCAAAAGCGGAGCGAGCGGGAAACCGTTCCCGAGAAAAAATCGCTCTATATTGATATCGGAGCCACCTCCCAGCAGGAGGCAGAAAAGAAGGTTTCCTTAGGGGATTATGTGGCATTTGACACCAAGTTTGCAGAAATTGGAGACGGAAAAATCAAAGCAAAGGCATTGGATGACCGGGTAGGCTGTGCTGTGCTTTTGGAGTTGATAAAACGTCCGGTCAGATATGATACCTATTTTTGTTTTTTGGTGCAGGAGGAGGTCGGACTCCGGGGTGCACAGATTGCGGCACATCGGATTCGTCCCGATGCGGCTCTGGTGTTAGAGGCAACCACCTGCTCAGATGTTGCAGGATGTGAGGAGCATCAGTTTGTAACGGAATTGGGGGGCGGTGTCACCATCACCTTCCGGGATGGCTCCTGCATTGCGGATTCCGGAATCCGGGAATTTCTGGAACAGACCGCAAAGAAAAACAATATTCCGTATCAGTTTAAAAAGACAACCGCCGGCGGCAATGATGCCGGAGCAATCCATATTGCATCAGGCGGTGTAAAAACGGCGTCCTTGTCGGTGCCTTGCCGGTACCTGCATTCGCCGGTGGGAATGATTGCAAAAAGTGATATGCAGGCAATGCTCGACTTGGCAGGCTTGTGGATGGAAACGTTTGAAATAGAAGGAGCGAAAAGCATATGAATACAGAATTGCTCAAAAAACTGACGCAATGTGACAGTGCATCGGGAAATGAAGATAACATTGCCGCATTGATTACCGAAGCGGTTTCCGGCTATGCAGATGAAATTTACCGGGATGCAATCGGGAATCTGATTGTGCATAAAAAAGGAAGCGGAAAGAAGCTTGTTTTTGCGGCGCATATGGATGAAATCGGTGTCGTGGTTACTTTTGTGGATGAAAAAGGATTTTTGCGGTTCTCCAATGTGGGCGGACTTTACAATAAAGAGCTTTTGGGAAGAAAGGTACGTTTTGCAGACGGAACAATCGGTGTAATCGGGACAGAAAAGGAAAATTCCAAACTGCAAATCCGGAATATGTATCTGGATATCGGTGCAAAGAATCGGGAAGAGGCAGAAAAGGTTGCAGGTGTCGGTGCAACGGGTTGCTTTGTCGGTGACTTTTTCCAAAACGGAGAGGTAATGATTTCAAAGGCAATGGATAACCGTGCCGGATGCTATGTTCTGATTGAGGCATTGAAGCAAGCAAAAACAGAGAATGATTTGTATTTTATCTTCACAGCCCAGGAGGAGGTAGGACTGCGTGGGGCAAAAACAGCGGCATTTGATTTGGATGCAGACCTTGCAATTGCAGTCGATGTAACCGACACCGGCGACACACCCAACGGGGAAACAATGGCGGTAGAATTAGGAAAAGGTGCGGCAATCAAGGTGATGGACCGTTCGATTATTTGTGACAGTACCATGCGTTCTACCCTGATTGCGTTGGCAAAGAAGTATAAAATTCCCTATCAGTTAGAGGTTATGACCGACGGCGGAACCGATGCAGGAGCATTGCATCTGACACGCTCCGGCATCCGTACCGGAGGCATTTCGATTCCGACCAGATATATCCATTCTCCGTCAGAAATGGTGCATACAAAGGATTTAGAAGCGGCAATTGCGTTGACAGTAGCGTTTGCCGATGTACAGGAGCTTTAATATGTTTGTGGAAATCAGTACCACCCAGAATAAGAATTATAAATTCATCCGTTCCCTGAAGCAAAAAAAAGAGCGGATGAAACACAAGGCCTTTACGGTGGAGGGCTTAAAGTCGGTGCAGGATGCAATTGATGCCGGATACGGTGTGGAAATGCTTGCAATGACCGATAAATTCCAGACCGAAGCAGTATTTTTGCCACCGGCAGAAATTCCCTGCTATGTGATGCCGGAGAGTATGTTCCCGGCACTGTGCGATACCGAAACACCGCAGGGGATTTTAGCGGTGTTGCGGATGCGTGAGGAGCAGACCTTTTCGCCGGATGATACCAAGCTGTATCTTTATTGTGATGCGGTCAGCGATCCCGGTAATCTCGGTACCATTATCCGTACGGCAGATGCCGCTGGCTTTGGCGGTGTGCTTTTGTCGGATGGGTGTGTGGATTTGTATAACCCGAAAACGGTGCGTGCCAGCATGGGTTCCTTTTTCCATATTCCGGTGATAGAGCATATTACCAAAAATCAGCTTTCGGCATGGCAGTATGCAGGCTTTCAGCTCCTGTGTGGTGCCTTGCGTGAGGAAACTGTCAATTACATTGATGCAGATATGACCAAGCCCACCATTTTAGCGGTTGGGAATGAAGCAAACGGAATTTCAGAAGAGATTCTACAGATGGCAGATGCGTGTGTAAAAATTCCGATTTGCGGAAGGGCAGAGTCATTAAATGTCGGGATTGCGGCGGCGGTACTGATGTATGAAGCCGCCAGACAAAGGGATTTTTACCGATAAGAGAACAAAGCAGCTTCGCCGCAACCGCTCTATAAAATCATTTTGTACTTAAAAGTGACACAGAGCGGTAAGAAGAAGCAGAATGCTTTGTTTCGCCCATGTGCGTTTCCGCTATTGGCGGAAAATTTCGCACGGGCATTCAATTCTTTTTACTTTATAGGAACGAAGTTTCCTATAAAGTAAAGAAAAGCGACAAGTATTTTTTCGCAAATACTTGTCGTTTTTTTAGTTAATAATATCTTTAATCAAAGCTGAGATTATATCAAGTTGTTTATCATTGAGCTTTTTTAAATCACACAAAATAGATTCGATTTTTTCTGGATTGGGGTTTTCTGTGTCAAAAAATTGGCTGGGTGTAATCTTCAGATATTCACAGATGTAAAGAATGCCGGACAATGAAGGGGTAGCCTTCCCGGTTTCGATATGATTGATATAAT
>SVJN01000061.1 GCA_015068965.1 Oscillospiraceae bacterium | reverse complement strand
TTGTCGGATCAGCTTAACCTTCTCCTGCATATTCTCTACCTCTTTTTTTCTGATTTCCATCATATTTCCTCCATTCCTGAATTTTTAATAAAAACAAAACGCACACATAAGCTTTCAGAATAAACATAGAAACTTCATTCCATTTTCTATTCTGATTTTTTCACTATAGTGATTGCATTCTACATTTTCTCTTATACAACATATTATATATTTTATTTCGTCAAATGTCAACACATTTTTTATTTTTCCAAAAAAACTTTTTTTCAATTGTTTCCCTCAGCAGAATGTTAAAAAAATCACAATATTTCAAAAAAAATTTGTATTCTTTTTCCGAAAAAATCTTGATTTCAATGGGTATTTATGATATACTGATTTTGTATGTTATTAAAAATAAAAAAGCTTCTGATAGAAGCCCCGCCTGCGGGCGTGAGATTAAGGAAGCAATTTTGTTATTCCGGAAATTACAACATAAATGTTGTAATTTCCTATATAATAAAGAAAGGATGTGAGCGAATGGCTCAAACTTTTAAGGGCGGACTTCACATTGATGATCACAAAGAGATTACCAATCGAATCCCGATAAAAAAGATTCCCGGTGCTCCGGTACACATCTTCCCGATTCAGCAACACATCGGTGCTCCGCTGGATTTAGAGGTTTCTGTAGGCGACCGGGTTTTAGTCGGACAAAGACTTGCAGGCAGTTCTGCTTTCGTTTCTGCTCCGATTCATTCTTCCGTTTCCGGTACAGTCACGGATATCAAACAACATCTGCACCCCTCCGGCGCAATGGTGACTTCTATTTTTGTAGAAAATGATTATCAGGATGAAAAGCACCCCGATATCCAGCCACCGAAGCCGGTCGATCAGCTTTCCCGAGAAGAAATGCTCGAAATCATCAAAAACGCAGGTATCGTAGGAATGGGCGGTGCAGGCTTCCCGACACATGTCAAGCTTTCTCCCCCGCCCGAGAAGAATATTACACACATTATTGTAAACGGTGCAGAATGCGAACCCTATCTGACCTCTGACCATCGTCGTATGCTGGAGAATACCGACGAGATACTAAACGGTCTGACCATTGTGATGAAGCTTTTGGGACTTTCTGAAGGGTATATCGGAGTTGAACAGAATAAACCGGATGCAATTGCTGTATTAAAGGAAAAAGCTGCAGAACGTGGCAATATCCGGATTGTTACCCTCAAAACAAAATATCCGCAGGGCGCAGAAAAACAACTGATTTATGCAGTAACCAAGCGTCAGGTTCCTTCCGGCGGTCTGCCGGCGGATGCAGGTGCGATTGTAATCAACATTGATACCGTAACTGCAATTTCCCGTGCATTTACCTACGGAAAACCGTTGTTGGAACGAATCATTACCTTGACCGGTGATTGCTTTGCAGAACCCGGTAATGTCGCAGTTCCTTTAGGTGTTCCGCTTTCCTATCTGGTAGAACAGGCAGGCGGATTTGTAAAAGAGCCGAAGCGCTTGATTTTAGGCGGTCCGATGATGGGAATTTCCCAATACTCCCTGGATGTTCCGATTATCAAAACCAGTTCCTGCATATTAGCACTCTCTACCGCAGATACAACCTATCAGGAGGATTCTCCCTGCATTCGTTGCGGAAAATGCGTGACTTACTGTCCGATAAATCTGATGCCATTGCATCTGGGACGGTATGCCGCAGAGGGCAATTTAGAACAGGCGGAGAAGTATCATATTTTAGACTGTATCGAATGCGGTGTCTGCTCCTACCTATGTCCCGGAAAACAGAGTCCGTTACAATATATCCGTGTTGCGAAACAACAAATTTTGGAGAACAGGAGGAAGAAACAATAATGCAGCTTACTATGTCATCTTCACCACATATCCACGCCAAGGAATCCATTTCCACGATTATGCTGGATGTGCTGATTGCAATGATGCCTGCAACCCTTGGCGGAATTTATTTCTTTGGCTATCGTGCAGCAATCGTTGTTTTAACCGCAATTGCGGCTTGTATTCTTTCTGAGTACGCATACCGGAAGCTTATGAAAAAATCCTCATCCGTGAAGGATTTATCAGCGATTGTAACCGGTGTTTTAATTGCTCTGAACATGCCACCTGCAGTTCCGTTATGGATGGTTGTAATTGGCAGTGCCTTTGCAATTATTTTAGTAAAGCAGCTCTATGGCGGTCTCGGAAAAAACTTTATGAATCCGGCTTTGGCGGCACGTTGTTTTATGCTGATTGCCTGGCCGACAGCAATGACAACCTTCTCCGAGGCAGTCGGAAATGTGGATACTATATCCTCTGCAACACCGCTTTCTGTGTTAAAGGGTGTCAGCGAGGGAACCATCCCGGAATTATCTGCTTCCTTCTTTGGAAACATTCCCGGATGTATCGGTGAAACCTCTGTATTCCTGATTCTGATTGGATTTGTGTATCTGTTGATTCGCCGGGTGATTCGTCCGCATACAACCCTTTGCTTTGTTGCCTCATTTGCATTGCTGACCTTTCTCTTCGGAAAAAATCAGACCGACTACGCACAAGGCTATTATACCCTGTTACATATCGTAAACGGCGGTCTGCTCCTGGGTGCAGTCTTTATGGCAACCGACTACGTTACCACACCGACCACTCTGCTCGGACAAATTATCTTTGGTGTCGGATGCGGTATTCTGACCTTTGTAATCCGTCAGTTCGGCGGATATCCGGAGGGAACCTCTTTTGCAATTCTTTTGATGAATGTTGTAACCCCGCTGATTGAAACAGCTACCATTCCTAAAAAGTTCGGGGAGGTAAAACGCAATGCTTAAAAAACAAGATATCCTGGAAATTATCAAAATCGGCTTGATTTTATTCGCAATCACTGCAATTGCGGCACTTGCACTTGCGGCAGTCAACGCAAAAACACGTCCGATTATTGATGCAAATAATTTAGAAAAACAACAAGCCGCAATGCGTGTGGTTCTTCCGGATGCAGAAAATTTTGAATCAGAAAACTTAAAAACCGATAAAATGCCCGAAACCGTGACCGCAGTTTATCAAAGCACCAACCACGTTGGCTATGCGGTTCTGGTTGCTCCGAACGGCTATAATGGTGCCGTTTCTCTGGCTGTTGGTGTGTCTGCTGATGGTGCAGTTACCGGTGTAGATGTGATTTCACAGTCCGAAACTCCGGGCTTAGGTGCAAACTGTACCAAAGAGTCTTTCCGTTCTCAATTCATTGGAAAGACTACCGATATCAAGGTAGTAAAAAATGGTGCGGTCGGAAATCAGATTGATGCAATTTCCTCTGCAACCGTTACCTCAAAAGCAGTTACCAAGGGCGTAAATGATGCAATTACTGCTGCATTGCTTGCAAAGGAGGCGAACTGACCATGAAACAGAAAAATTCAATCTTTTTAAACGGTCTGATTAAAGAAAATCCGACCTTTGTACAGCTTTTAGGTATGTGTCCCACCTTGGCAGTTACGACTACCTTAAAAAACGGATTTGGTATGGGACTTTCCGCCACCGCCGTTTTAATTGCTTCCAATGCATTGATTTCTCTTCTGAGAAAGGTAATTCCGCAAAAGGTGAGAATTGCTGCATACATTGTTATCATTGCGGCATTTGTATCAATTATCGAAATGTGCCTGAATGCCTTTCTTCCCTCGTTAGCGGAACAGCTTGGTATTTTTATTCCGCTGATTGTGGTAAACTGCATTATCTTAGCACGTGCAGAATCCTTTGCTTCTAAAAATTCTGTCGGAAAATCTGCTTTGGACGGCTTGAGCATGGGACTCGGTTTTACCGTTGCCCTTTGCATCATCTCCGCAATCCGTGAATTTCTGGCAACCGGTGCAATTTTAGAAATCCCGATTTACGGCGAGACCATTCAACCGGCATCTATTATCGGAATGCCTCCGGGCGGATTTTTGGTGTTAGGCTGTGTCATTGCTTTGATTAACTACATTGTACGCAAACAAAAGGAGGGTAAAAGCGAATGAACTTAATTTCTATTATCATTGCCGCATTATTTACCCAGAACTTTGTTATGGTAAAGTTTATGGGAATTTGTCCTTTCTTAGGCGTTTCCAAAAAGAAAGAAACCGCAATCGGTATGGGTATGGCAGTTATCTTTGTTATGGCAATTTCCTCTGCTATTACCTATGCAGTAAACCGATTCCTGTTAGTGCCGTTCGGCTTGGAATATCTGCAGACCATCGCATTTATTCTGATTATTGCAGGACTGGTTCAGTTTGTGGAAATGTTTGTGAAAAAATCCATGCCTGCACTCTATAGTGCTTTGGGAATTTATCTTCCCTTGATTACAACAAACTGTGCTGTACTGGGTGCCGCACTTTTGAATGTACAAAACGGTTATAACTTTATTGAGTCCCTGATTTTCGGTACCTGCTCTGCCGCAGGCTTTGCATTGGCAATTGTTCTGTTTGCCGGAATCCGGGAAGCAATCAACGAAAAGGATGTCCCGATTTCCTTCCGTGGTTTTCCGCTTGCGCTGATTACTGCCGGATTGATGGCGATTGCCTTTATGGGATTTTCCGGATTTACGATTTAAGGAGGAATACACCATGAGCCAAATTTTACCCGCTATTTTAGTTGTTGGCGGAATCGGTCTGATTTTCGGCTGTATTCTTGCCTTTGCATCCATCATTTTTGCAGTGGAAACTGATGAACGTGAGGAACAGATTGCAGAAATTCTTCCGGGTGCAAACTGCGGTGCCTGTGGATATGCAGGATGCTCCGCTTATGCCGCAGCTGTGGTTGCAGGAACCGCACCAACCAATGCTTGCGCAGTCGGAAAATCTGCTTTAGCTGAAAAAATCAGTGCGATTATGGGAACAACTGCAGAAGCAACCGAACCGATGGTTGCCAAGGTCCTCTGTGGCGGAACCTGCGAGACTGCAAGCAACAAATATGAATATTTCGGTGTTCCCGATTGCGTTGCTGCAAATAAAATCTCCGGCGGTGCAAAAACCTGCCCCTTCGGATGTTTAGGATTAGGAACCTGCGCAAAAGCTTGCCCGTTTGACGCCATTTCAATTCAGAATGGAATTGCTGTCATTGACGAAGCAAAATGTGCCGCTTGCGGAAAATGTGTTGCGGCTTGTCCGAAGCATATCATCCAGATGGTACCGGCAGAAAAGAAAACTCACGTACTCTGCTCCTCCACCGATGCAGGAGCAGCAGTCAATAAGTATTGTAAGTCCGGTTGTATCGGATGCAAAATCTGCGAAAAGAACTGTCCCTCCGGTGCAATTACGGTCGAGAATAATCTTGCAAAAATCGACTACTCTAAGTGTACCGAGTGCGGAATCTGTGCAGAAAAATGCCCGAAAAAATTAATTACCGGTAAAAAAGAAGTAGAAGAATGATGATTTCAGAAAACCTGATTCTTTTCAAGAACCAGGTTTTCTCATTATTAAAAAGAGGAGAGAAAAACTATGCCAATGATTCAAACAAAAGTAAATGTACCAATTTCCGCTGAGCAGGAAATCACTTTAAAAGAAAAATTTGCCGATGCCATCACCTGCTTTCCGGGAAAAACCGAAGCATGGCTGATGCTGTCCTTTGAGGATAATTGCAGAATGTTCTTCAAGGGTGAAAACAATAAACCGATGGCATATCTTGAGGTTGCACTTTTAGGAAATGTTGATGCAGGAGCATCCTCAGCCATGAGCGGAAAGATTTGTACGGCTTTGCAAGAGGTGCTTTCCATTTCACCCGATTGCGTTTATATCCGCTATATCGGTGCAGAGCATTGGGGCTGGAATGGTAGTAATTTTTAAAACAAAAAGAAAGCAGAGGCACATCTCATGATTCCGGTAGAAAAAAACAAAACCTATTCTGTTACAATTGAAGCAATTTCTTCCGAAGGAAGTGGCATTGCACACATTGACGGTTACACCATTTTTGTCCCACAGACTGCAGTCGGGGATGTTTGCAGGGTATTGGTGGTAAAAGTCAAGTCAAACTATGCTTATGCAAAGCTAAAAGAACTGCTCACTCCATCCCCGGTTCGCACAGAACCGGTTTGTCCTGCATTTTCAAAATGCGGGGGTTGTGTGTTTCAACATCTGACCTATGAAGAACAGCTCCGTATTAAGAAACAGACCATCGAAGATGCTCTTATTCGTATCGGAAATTTGCAAAATGCTCATGTAGAAGAAATCCTCGGCATGGAGCATCCACTCCGATATCGGAATAAAATGGTGTTCCCGATTGGCGGAAGTGTCGAAAATCCGGTTTGCGGCTTCTACCGGGAACGTAGCCATGACATCATTCCGCTTTCTGACTGTGCTTTAGGCGATGCAATGAACCAGGATATTATAAAAACCGTTCTTTCTTTCATGAAAGAGTTCCGGATTGCACCCTATCAGGAAGAAACGCATTCCGGTTGTGTGCGACGCATTTTTACCCGCCGTGCATATCATACCGGTGAGTGGATGGTTGTTCTGTCGGTCAATGCAAACGCACTCCCCCATGCCGAAGAATTTGTAAAACGGATTTGTGCAATCTCCGGAGATATTGTCAGCATCTATTTAAACTGTAATCAACAGAAGAATAATCTTGTCTTGGGCGGTAAAAATGTTCTGCTTTTCGGAAAACCGGTCATTTCTGATTTACTCTGTGCTCTGTCCTATGAAATTTCTCCGGATAGCTTCTTCCAGGTGAATCCTCAACAGACCGAAAAGCTCTATCAAAAAGCAATCGAGTTTGCCGGAATTACCAAGGATGATACCGTACTGGATGTCTATTGCGGAATCGGAACGATTTCTCTTAGCGCCGCACAAAAGGCAAAAAATGTAATCGGAGTAGAAATTGTTCCGCAGGCAATCGAAAACGCAAAGGAAAACGCAAAACGGAATCAAATATCCAATGCAACCTTCTACGCAGCCGCTGCGGAGGACTTGGTGCCAAAGCTGATTGCAGATGGCATACGCCCCGATGTGGTGATTCTGGATCCCCCCAGAAAGGGATGCGACGAAAACACCCTGAATGCAATCCTGACCGCACAACCAAAACGGATTGTTTATGTTTCCTGCAATCCTGCAACACTTGCCCGTGATTTAAAACTGCTGACAAAAAAAGACTATTCTCTGAAAAAAGCGGTTGGTGTCGATATGTTTCCGTGGACACATCATGTGGAAAGCGTTGTTTGTTTGAGTAGGGAAAAGGCCGACGATTATATCCGTATATCCGTTCATACCAAGGACTTGCAAACAAAATCGAACTGACCGACAAACTTAAATATATGGGAGGATTAAATTAATGAACAAAAAGTCAGCCGTGTTATTATTTGTTGGAATACCGTTAGTTGTTGGAATTAGTCTCGTGGTTGCTTTTTCTATTGCTACCGTGTTAGAACTTCCAACTAATAGAGGTATTATGTACTCGATGTTTGCATCCATCTCTATAATTGGTTCCCTATTAATTCCCATTCCTGGCAGCATATCTTCAATATTAGGAATCAAAAAGGCTGTTAAATTAAGAAAAAGCGGCGAAAAAAATATGGGATTATTGATTCTGATTGGCACGGTAAATATCGTTGTTTCATTCGTTGTTGTTGCGTTTTGGTTATACGTTATTTTCATTGGCGGAGCCGGTGTTTAGAGTCTTGTACAGTTATTTCAAAGTAAAAAAGCAGGCATAAATTCCAACATATCAGACGCTTTGGTAGACTCCCTACCTAAAGGGACAACTGTCGAGTGCGTCGTGCGACTATGTCGCAACTAGCACTCATCGATATAAATCTCTTGCGAGATTTTCGATATGTTCTATTCGAACTCGATATGCTTGATGGCTCGATATGTTGCCTTACGGCAACGAGATTGATATCATATCGAACACGCAAAGCGTGTATATCGACAAAATCAACAAATCTGAGACAATACGAATAAATCTGATTGTTTCTGTGACCACAGCAAAAAATAAAAAGAAATACAATTGAATTTAGGAGAGATGAAAAATGAAAAAAAATATCTTTATCATGGGCGACAGTTATTCAACTTATGACGGATATATTCCGAAAGGCTATTCCTTTTATTACAGCGATGAAAGAACGGAGAACCCTATCGTCAGAGGTGTAGAAAAAACCTGGTGGAATATCTTAGCCGTCGAAAACAATCTTAATATCACCATAAACGACAGTTTTTCAGGTTCAACAATTTGCAATACGGTAAGAGAAAACCATTCGGTTGATTCTTCTTTCATCAGCCGAATGGATAAATATATATCCGAAAACTTTTTTACCGAAAATAAAATCAGCACAATGTTTATATTCGGTGGCACAAACGATTCCTGGATAGATGCACCTATCGGTACATTGAAATATTCAGATTGGACAGATGACGAATTAAAGTGTGTATTACCTGCATTCTGCCACTTAATCAATCGGGCAAAAGAAGTGGTTGAAGATGTGATTGTTATTATAAACACTGATTTAAAACAAGAAATCACCAAAGGTTTCATAGATGCTTGTGAAAAAAATAAAATTAAATACTTATGTCTTAAAGAAATAGACAAAGAAAACGGTCATCCTACCGAGTTGGGAATGAGGCAAATCTCCGAACAAGTCACGGAGTGCTTACATAAAAAATAAAACATAAACATTTTTCAATGATACTGTCGCAAAAACCACTCAACACATTTGGAAATGTTATGTGTCACTATATTGGGAGGACTAAAATGAAATCATTGGACATTGGTTATATCAACAAAAACAATCAAAAAAATTTAGGCTACCGCGGAAAATCCGAAACTCATTACAATCAAATTTTTTTTGAAATGGAATGTTTAGAATGCGGTCACAAATATTTAGCCAACGGATGTGATGTATGGTTACGGAAATGTCCTATGTGTCAGGCACAAAAAAGCACCCGGCAAAAAACTACAGTTACATCCTCACAGACTACGCCCATTTCTGCAAAAAGCAGTCGAAAAATTTCGGACAAGCTACGATATCAGGTTTTAAAAAGAGACAACTTTAAATGCTGTGCCTGCGGTGCATCACCCGCAAAAGACCCATCTATTGAACTACATATAGACCATGTTATCCCTTATTCAAAAGGTGGAGAAACAATCATAGACAATTTACAGACACTTTGTTCTAAATGTAATTTAGGAAAAAGCAATTTATAAAACATAATAAAAAGGACAGAATCCTATGGTATCTGATTGGAGACATCCATATTTTTCTGTCCTCATTATATTATATAGGAAACCAATTACAACATTTATGTTGTAACTCCCGGAATAACAAAATTGCTTCCTTAATCTCACGCCCGCTGACGAGGCTTCTATCAGAAGCTTTTTTATTAAAAACGATTCAGCCAATTTACTTTGAATTCTTCCGTCTGTGCGGTCTGAGACGGTTGTGCCTTGATATGCTTTTCCTCCCCCGGAAGCATCAGAATGCAGTTATCTTCCAGCACTACTTCTGCATCCACGGTAACAAAAAAGGCAAGCTTATCTGTTTTTAACAAGAATCCGTCCTCGGTTCTTTTTGCCTGTACGTTTGCAGACGCAAATTTTAATTCTGACGGCTTTATTCCAAAGTACCAGCATCTGTCATTGCCTTGGTCGGTTCCGAGGTCACAGACAAGAATTTGTGTGCCATCCGCACAAAACGCATCGGTCTCATCCAGAATTTGTACTTCGTTCTTTTTAGAAGAAACCGGAATTTCCTTTTTATCCACAATACCACCGTCTGCACAAATCCGATACACCGTTGCAACTCCTTCTGCATCCAAAACACCGTTATTGGAAAGATACAGCCGGATTTTATCCCCCTCTTTTACAAAGCTTGTACAAAGCCGTGCCGAGGTACGTTTCATAGAATAATATCCGTTTTTGGGAACACCGAAATAGTCCACCATCGACCAACCGATTGCAGGCCAACAATCGTTATACATCCAGAAAAGATTTCCTGACGAGAACCATTGATGCCGACGATAACTTTCCATAACCACCCGCACCCATTCATAACCAAGCAGGTTCATTTTATAAAGTCGGTCTTCTATCGATTGATATGCCCCGAAGAGTTTTTCGCCTGCCATATCAATGTGATGAATCAGGTGAAAATCCCGATACTGCGGTGCCGGATGGTTTTTGGTGTGGTAATCCATCATTTCAATTTTTCCCGGCTTCATATCTTCCTCATCCATAAAACGGCGTAAGGAATAGGATGAAATTCCGCTTATCACAGGAGTTTCGTTTGAAAACCGTGCAACACCGCTTGCAAAATTCGCCTCATAATCCGACATATCCGTTTTAGAAATGACGCTGAAATAGAAATCCAGATATCCTGTCGCATGGAACATTCCTCTTGCCGGGCTGTTGTTATAGCTTCCGCCCCACGGAGAGGATGAGAAGAAACGCCTTGTTGTATCGTACTTTTTTATCACCGTATCGGTGATTTCCATTGCGATTCTTCGGGAATTATTGACGGTATTTTCGGTAATTTCCATCTGATTTTCGTTATCACCGTTCCACCAGATAATTGACGGATGTGAACAAATCCGCTGAATATTCTGTTCGCATTCCTCCCGGAATTGCTCGGTGAAATGCCTTGCCGCATCTGAATGTGATTCTAAATAATCTGCATCAAACGGATAAGTTCCGCACCCCATCAAGAAATCCTGTTGGAGCATAATGCCGTAGCGGTCACACAAATCAAAGAACGCATCCGACTCAAAATATCCGCCGCCCCACAAACGAAGCATATTGATATTTCCATCTTTTGCAATACGAATCAGATTCTCAAGCTTTTCTGTCGGGACATTTCCCGGGAATACATCTGCCGGAACCCAGTTTGCACCTTTGCACATGATTTTTTCGCCGTTTATCAAGAGAATAAAGCCATAGCATTCATTCTCCTGCATTGGCGTCGGAACAAATTCCTTGAACTTTTCGGTTGCAAGTGCTTCCTCTGTGCTTCCCTTCTCATCCTGAATTTCCAAAATCTGAATATCACGGATACCAAAAGAAACGGTTTTTTCATAAAGCAAATTATCCTGCTCATCGGTAACCGTTGCCGACAAGGTATAAAGCGGTTGTGCTCCGTAACCATTCGGGTACCAAAGCTGTGCATCGGTAATGGTAATATATTCCCGTAAAATTTCTTCCCGAAACATTCGCTTGTGAGAATGAATGACCTCTCCTTGCGGATTTTTTACACCAAAAGTCACCATCGGAGATTTTACCTCATGCACTTCTCTTTTGGAAAAAGCATCCGGGAAAAACTTTTTATCGTGTGCACCTTTTAAGTACAACTCCATATTAGCACCGTAAGGCGTCAGACCTTTTAACGATGCCTGCAAGCAATCAATTTTAACAAAGCGATTGGTGTAGAGGGTAACATCCTTCCAGATTCCCATCGTCACCAGACGATGTACCCAATCCCAGCCGAAGGTGCATTGCATCCGACGGACAAAAATACGGTCGCTTGAAAAAACGCCTTCGCATTCTCCGTAGTCAATATCTGCAGTTTGCGATGCAGGGGGCAAAAATTCAAGTCGAATCTGATTTTCGCCATCCTTTATGCTATCGGTCACATCAAAGCAATAGCCGATGTGCATATCATCACAAAATCCCAACGGTATCTCATTGAAAAACACCTTGCAATAAGTGTCAAGACCTGAAAATTCAAGCTCTGCTTTTTGAAAATCTTCGCCCTTCTGATAAGAAAAGGTTTTAGAAAATGTCCACTCCTTTTCCTCAATCCACATCCATTCATCCGCTTTTTTTCCGTAGTAGATTTCTTCCAATTCCCGTTGATTACAAAGTCCGGTATGCACCGTTCCGGGAATTTGTACCGGAAAAGAAATCGGTTGATTTTCGCGGTTTTTTCCTCTACAGCTCCAAATTCCGTTTAAAAGTTCACTTCTCATTGCGATTTTCCAGACACAATTCTACCAACTCGTCAATATTTCCGGTTGCCAAGCCGATATTGGTATCTGCTGCTCCATAATAAATTTTCAAGCTTCCATCCGGTTCCGGAATCGCATTACAGGTAAAGACTACGTTAGATACTCTTCCCTTCATTTCATATTCATGCTCCGGCCAGAGAATAAAGTCTGTATAGCCAATGATATTCCACGGCTCATCCAAATCCAGCAAGCAAGCCTTCAAGCGATAAATGAAGCCATTGCAGGTGGTAGATACGGTATGGTAAATCTCAAGCCATCCCTTATCCGTTTTAATCGGAACCGCACCGGCACCCATTTTATGACCGTCAATAAAGGGCTTTCCCTTATACTGCAATTGTCTTGCTTGTCCCCAGAATACCAAATCCGGAGAAAAGCTCATCCAGATTGCACACGGGTCTTGTTCATTTCCAAACGGACGGTCTAAGCGGAAATACAAGCCGTTGTATTTTTCTGGAAACAATGCACCATTTCTGTTTCCTAAATCACTTCCGGTTGCAATTCGCTCAAAGGTAACAAAGTCCTTTGTCTTCATGATACCGAGCCGGACATAGTTGTTTCCCATATCACTTGCATAGCAGATAATATACTCATCCCCCATTTTTGTGATACGGGGATCATACGTATAAACCTCCGGATGAAACGGGTCAACGGGCGGCATTTTTACCGGTTCTGCATCCGGAACAAAATTGTATCCATCCTTACTTCTTGCAATCCAGAGACGGTGGATATCATCTAACGCCGTAACATCCATCATCATAATATACTCATCCCCCACCTTAATCGCGCCCGGATTAAAGGTGTAGAGAACTTCTTTCGGCATTTTATCCGGCGACATGACCGGGTTGTTTTCATATTTTTTCAAAACACGCATATTGATTCTCCTTTCTGTATAGCATTAGGGCGGATTACTCCGCCCCAACTGCCAGATTCCGGAATTTTTGTCCGGATTTCTTTTTTAGAAGTCTTTGCTGCCTATCATCGGCTTTTGTCCATCCCATAAAAATGCTTTATATGAAATGCCTTCTGCTGTAACCTTTTTATTTTCAGAATACAAAGTGGAAACAGTTTTTGCAGCCGGAATGATGATATCTTCGCTGATAACACCGGTGATTTTGTCACCTTCATAGGTTGCAATATAAAGCTTTGTCGATTTTGCTGTATCAGTAAAGTTATTTGCCAGAATTTTAATCTGCTTTTCTACCTGCTCTTCTTTTTCAGTAGCTAAAACAAAGAGATTCAATACCTCAACTGCTTCATTGATAAACACAATTTCCTGAATGTCTGCACTTTCCGGAATGGTATAGAGACCATCTTCATTTGCAGTCAATGCAACACCGTTTAAGTACGGAACAGCACCCTCATAAGTCGGTTTCAGGTTAAAGCCAACCAAATCGCCACCGTAATTTTCAACAACACCATTGACTGTCACAGTCTTATCCTTTGCAAAGACCGGATATGCAGTACCGTGGTAAACATGGAGCTTATAATCAGCAACTGCACCGTCTACAATAGCAGTTCCTTGGTTATGCTCCTGATTATTCAGGATATAAATTTCATCGCCTGCAATAAATCTTGCTTCCTTGGTCTTGGTGCTTCCCAGAGTCAGAGTCTCTATCTGCTTATAAACCTCGCCGCCCTGATTTACAATCACTGCGGTATTATTCAAATTCTTTTGTAATGCTTCTTTCTTCGCTGCTGAGGTGTTTCCTGCTGCAATATTCTTCTCTGCGAAGGTTCCACCGTTGATTGTCCATATAATATTTCCATCAATCAAGGTCGATGCATGGGCAGAACCCACTGTCAAAAGATTATGGAATTGACCGCCGTTAAAGATATAGTTGATATCACCCGTAACAACAGACTGTTCCCATTCCCAGCTATTCAAAGAACCGGAAACAACTGCGTTAAATTCACCACCGTTAAAGGTGTAGTTCACACTTCCCAAACGATTCATGATTGCGCTGGAATAGTTTGTCAACGGAAGAACAGAATAAAATTTACCGCCATTGATTACCACATCCTGAGACGGGATATATTGCATGGAACCTGAACCACGCGCAACAGAGGTTGAAACAGAAATATTGCCGCTTGTCTTCAAACCTTTTCCAAAATTAACGGTATAACCATCTGCAAAAATACCACTGTTTTCAGCAGTCAAAGGCGAAACCGTTTTGATTGTCATATCGTCAAAGGTCATATCTCCGCCGGTAATACGGATGAACGGTTCGGATGTGGATTTTTGCAGAATGTTGGTGTCAGCTGCATCCTTGCCACCCAAACCACGGATGGTAACTGCACCACGGCTTGCAATATCTGCAAAATCATTGATTGTACCCTCAATGTAGATGGTTCCACCCTCTGCACCCAAAGCGGTCAAACCGTCATTGATGGTACCATAAGCACTGATTTGTGCTTCGTCTACGGTTACACTCAAATCTTCGCTGACATAAACATATCTGCCGAGTTCTTCATCCTCATGTACACACGGTGCTACCAAATAGGTGTCCATCTTGAAGGAACCCCTAAAATAAAGCGCTTCATCATCGGCTAAAGTTCCGGAATAAATAATCAACTGGTTCATATTTCCTGTCTTATTCGCACGTGCCCAGTCAAAATACTCAGAAACATCTACAACAACTGTAACCCATTGATTGGTCGGATAACTTTCCATTGCTACAGGTTTTCTGTTGATACCCTCATCTACAGACCAATCCTCACCGATTTTACAGAATTGAACGTTGGGTTGGAAG
>SVJN01000060.1 GCA_015068965.1 Oscillospiraceae bacterium | reverse complement strand
CTCTGTTTTCGGCTCTACATAGAGAAATCCATTATCTGATTGCACGGCAACACGTTCTGCATAGCAAAGCTTTCCTTCCGTATCATAGCCCGCAAGCAAGCCTTGCGTAAATTCAGGGGTATTCTCTGCCAACTCTAAGATATATGCCGCCTGCACCGGTATTGCACAAACAGCTGCACAAATCAATGCCGCAAAAAAGCACTTAAATTTCTTCATTTTACAATCACGAACTCCTTTCAAATAACAGAATGACTGTCCTTTCTTATTGTAACATAAACCGCCATCAAAAATCAATATCTTTTCTCAATCTGCAAAAAAATACACAAATTGTGCAAAAACACTTGCAAACCCCAACATAATGTGCTATAATGAAAAAGAAATGGGGAATCATTCTACCATTTTATCCTATACATACCACAGAAAAAGCACCTTGCCTCGGTGCTTTTTTCATGTTATACAACGACATCTGCTAAACTTGCATCGGTTGCCCGGAGCAAATCCTCCGGCTTCATAATCAAGGTTCCGCCACAGATGCCGGCACTGACGGCAACCGTTTCAAATTTCATGCAGGATTCGCAGATATAGGTCGGATATTTTTTCTTCATGCCAATCGGCGAAACACTTCCCCGGATATAACCGGTCAAGTCCAACAGCTCTTTTACCGCAATCAATTCCACCCGCTTGTCCCCTGATGCAACTGCAAGCTTTTTTAAATCCACTTCACAGCAGACCGGAATACACACCACCATAATTCCATTCTTTACCCCACGTGCAACCAAAGTTTTAAAGGACTGCTCCGGATTGATTCCGAGCTTTTGGGCAATCTGTTCTCCAAAATGCTCGCCCACCGTCCCGTCCGTTTCATATTCTGCAAGCTCAAACGGGATTTTTGCCGCATTCAATATCCGCATTGCATTGGTCATAATTGATTTTTTCTTTGCCATTTTTATGTCCCTTCTTATTTTAATTCCACCACAGTAACACCATATTCACCTTCGCCATACTTGCCGTCCCGACTGCTCTTGACATATTTGTGCTTACGTAATCGTTCACGAATACCGCTTCGCAGCACACCGGTTCCCTTCCCATGAATAATCGTCACCGGTGAAACACCTGCCAAATAGCAATCATCCAAAAACTTTTCGACATTTAGGATGGCTTCCTCCAGAGTTTGCCCACGCACATCCAGCTCGGTGCGTACATCCTTTGTCTTGGATGCATACGCTACTGTCTGCTTGACATACCGTTCGGTCAGCTCCTTGGTACTCTTATCCTCAACCTTTTTTAAATTGGTAACATGGACATCCATCTTGATAATTCCTGCCTGAACCCGAACCATGCCATCCTTTCCGGGTGGCTTTAAGACACTTGCCTCCTGATCCATGCTGATAATTTTAACCGTATCGCCTTCCTTTAGGTTCTTGGGCGGTTCCTGATAGGTTTTTCTCGGCTTTTGTGCCTTTTGCATTGCTTCATCAATGCTGTCCTCTTTCTTTTTCAGTTTTTCTCTCTTTTTTCGTACCTTCTCGTCCAAATCTTTCGGAACACTTCCCTGCTGGCGCATCCGCTCCAGCTCCCGGATGATTTCATTTGCCTCTTCCTTCGCTTCCATGACAAGGATTTTTGCCTCCCGGCGTGCTTCCTCTAAAATCCGGGCTTTATTTTCCTTGAGTGTCGTCCGTTCCTTTTCAATCTGCCGACGCAAATCGCTTAACTCACGTCGCAGACGTTCTGCATATTCCTGATCGGTCTGCGCCTTGACACGGCTCTGTTCCAAATCAGTAATTACATCTTCAAAGCGGATGTTTTCTTCACTCAAAAGCTCGTTTGCTCGGTCGATAATCGCATCCTCCAGACCAAGCCTTCTGGAAATAGCAAAGGCATTGGATTTCCCCGGCACACCGATTAAAAGCTTATAGGTCGGTTGCAAGGATTCCACACTAAACTCACACGAAGCATTCTCCACCCGTTCGGTCGATAATGCAAACAGCTTTAACTCGCTATAGTGCGTTGTGGCTACCGTTTTTACATTGAATGTCTTTAAAAACTCTAAAATAGAGATTGCCAATGCCGCACCCTCTGTCGGGTCGGTGCCTGCACCCAGCTCATCAAAGAGGGCAAGAGAACGGTCATCCACCTGCTTTAAAATATCTACAATATGCACCATATGCGAAGAAAAGGTAGAAAGACTCTGTTCAATACTCTGCTCATCTCCGATATCCGCAAACACATGATGAAATACCGCTGAGCGGCTATTGTCCTGCGTGGGCAGATGCAAGCCTGCCGCCGCCATCAGCGAAAACAGACCTATTGTTTTTAGTGTCACTGTTTTACCTCCGGTATTCGGTCCGGTAATGACAAGGGTGTCAAACTCACCGCCCAGATAAATATCATTGGCTACCACCTTATCTGCCGGTATCAACGGATGTCTGGCACGTTTTAAAACAACAATTCCCTCATCATTGAGCTCCGGCTCGGTCGCTTTCATATCCAGCGAAAGCTTGCCCTTACAGAAGATAAAATCAAGCTCATTCAACAAAGCATAATCAGAACGCAACACTCCGGCATACTCTGCCACCTCGGCAGAAAGTACCGATAAAATCCGCTCAATTTCCTGTTGTTCCCGATTCATCAGGTCCCGGATTTCGTTGTTGGTGTTTACCACACTCATCGGCTCGATAAAAATGGTCGCTCCCGATGCAGAGGTGTCATGTACAATCCCCGGGATTTCACTCCGATATTCCGCACGCACCGGCAGAACATAACGGTCAGAACGCATGGTTACCAACGCATCCTGCAGATACTTTTTATAATGCCCCGAGTGAATCATCGCATTCAGGCTATCCTTGATTTTTCCGTTTAGATTCCGGATTTTCCGACGGATTGCAGCTAAGTCAGCAGATGCACCGTCTGCAAGCTCGGTCTCGGACAGTACACATTGCTCAATCCGCTCCTCCATACTCTTTGCAGTTACCAGCTGCTCCCCGATTCCACGCAAAATAGTGGCATTTTCTGCCACCTCTCCCAGATAGCTTTTTAACCGCCGGGCAACATAAAGCACTCTTGCCGTCTGCAATAAATCCTTCGGCGTCAGGATGCCACCGATTTCACACCGTTTTACCGCCCCGGTCACATCCGGCACACTCAAAGAAACCGGCGGACTTCCAAGCTTTAACAGTGCTGATACCGCTTCTGTTGTTTCTGCCTGCGCACTTTTGGCATCCTCCACCTCGCCAAACGGCACAAGCTCAGAAATTCTCTTCTTCACCGCTTCACTTTCGGTATAGGCAGATAGCTTTTCCAATATTTTATAATATTCCAATACCTGATACGTTTTATTTTTCTTCATGCTTCTCTCCTGATTTATTCAATTCCGAGGGCAGATTTTGCAAGCTTGTCTGCCAGCTCATTGTATTTCACTCCGGAATGTCCCTTTACCTTTACAAACCGGATATCAAGCTGTTTTTTTAATTCCTGATATGCCTTTGCATAATTTTGTGTCCCTGATTTGTTCGCCTGCCACACACCGGTACACCATTTTTCAATCCCCTCATAATCATAGTAAATATCCACCGCCGGGATTTTTTTCTCCACACAATAACGCATAATAAATTCTGCACCCTTGATTTCTCCGGCAACATTCCGCATTGCGGCAAGCTCCGCATCCGAAAACGCCTGGCAAAACTGCATTTGCTCCCCTTGCCATAGCAGAATTGCACCATAGGAAAACCGCCGTTCTGCGTGCAGGTAACTGCCATCCACATACGCAATTGCCCGTGTTGCATCCGCCGTAGGTTCTGTTGATAGCTCCGGATTGATAAAGGCTTTTGCCTCCGTTTCGCTCGAAAAACTCTTATACACCGCTCCCGAATAACCCATGACCTGCTTTTTGCAATCGTCCCAGGAAAGATATATACCCGGAACTCTTCCTTCTTTTACTGCATAGTATTTTACCGGCATTTTATTTCACCAAATCCTTTTGTCTGCATTTTTCACAATATCCATATAACTCCAGCCGGTGATCGGTCACCGTAAAATTCCCCAATTGCAGCTGCGACACCGGGCAGATATGGACATGGATTTTCTCATGACATCCAAGACAAAACGCATAATGCGAATGCTCCCTGGATGAAAGGGTGTAAAAAAAGGTATCCTCGACATCAAACCGATTCTTTTCTGCCAACCCTTCCTTGCAAAACCGCTCCAGAGTCCGATAAACGGTCGAAAGAGATAAGTCCTTTGTTTTCTCAAAAATCATTTCTGCACTCATCGGTTCCTTGTTCTGTTCTAAAATATCAAGAATCATGGTGCGTTGCCTGGTTTTTTTCAAGCCCACACTTGTTAATAAATCCTGCATATCATCACCTGTTCCTTCCCCGGATTAAAAGCGGAATCAGCACAATCACTCCGCACAGCACAATCGTTCCGCCCGGCTTTAAATTCAGATAATAAGCCAGAAACAACCCCAAAAATGTAAATATCAACGCAAAAAGCACCGAAAAAATCAAGGTCTGCCGATAGCTTTTTGCCACCTGCATGGCACAGGCAACCGGAATCACCATCAGGGAGGATATCATCAACGCCCCGACTGTTCTTGATGCAACCGAAACGGTAATTGCCGTCAAAAGCATAAATACCAGATTAACCGCACCTACCGGGACACCCCGGATTTTTGCCGTCGTCTCATCAAAGCTGATGAAAAACAGCTCCCGATATAAAAAGAGGCTTGCCAGTAAAACCACCACCGAAAGCCCGATGGAAAAGAACAGTTCAAAATCCGAAATCGCCACAATTGAGCCAAATAAAAAGCTATTGAGATTTGTACTCCCCTGCACAAATCCGGAAAAAATTGCCGTCAAGCCAACACCTGCAGATAGAACAACTGTTGTTGATATCTCTGCATATTTTCCGAATGCCCGACGGAATCCCTCGATTCCAAGCACCGCCAGGAGAGAAAATAAAATCGCACCAATCACCGGATTGATGCCAAGCATCAGTCCGAACGCAATTCCTGCCAAAGCCGAATGCGAGGTTGCATCTCCGATGGCAGATAAACGCTTTAAGACAATGACCAGACCAATACACGGTGCAATCACCGAAATGCACGCACCAACCAAAAAAGCACGTTGCATAAACCCAAATGTAAAAATCTCCGGCATATAACCCCTCCTTCCGGCTATCGTAGCAGCTTCATCTGTGCAGTTCCATTCTCTGACAATATCAAAAGTTTATTTGCCAACGTCTCTAAAGAATGCGTATCATGGTTGGTCATCAGAATGGTCATTCCCTGCTCATTCAACGTCCGAATCAGCTTTGTGATGGTTTCGGTTGACCGTGCATCCACACCAACCGTCGGTTCATCCAGCAATAACAGCTTGGGACGGCTTACCAACGCCGCCGCAATAAAAACACGTTGTTGTTGACCGCCGGAGAGGTGTCCGATTAAGCGTTTTTTTGCATCCTGCATCCCGACCGCACAAAGCGCTTCCTCCACACGTTCCTGCAAATCTGTTCTTTTTTTCCCAAACAACATACTTCTCGGACAAAGATGTGCCGAAACAATCTCCTCTACCGTTGCCGGGAAATCACTGTTAAAGGAATTTGCCTTTTGCGAAACATATCCGATTAAATCGGTATCTTTCAGATGCTTCCGATTTTCTCCAAAAATCTCAATCGCACCCATATAGCCCGGAAGAAGATTTAAAATCAGCTTCATCAGGGTGCTTTTTCCGGTTCCGTTTTCGCCAATGATTCCAAGAAAATCCCCTTCCTGCAGAGAAAAGCTCACATCACGCAAAACCGGCATATCACTGTAATGAAAATGAAGATTTTCTACCTTTAATATTTCTCTACTCATCCGTTCCTCCCAAACCCTTTTGGAGCATATTGAGATTTTCCTCCATTACCGCAAAATAGTCTCTGCCCTCTGTATCCCCTTCAAAGGAATAAAGCGGCAGGGCTTTGATTCCGCACTCGGAAGCAATCGCTCTTGCCACCGAATCCGAGCCCATTGCATCATAAAAGACACACCGGATTTGTTTTTCTCTGATTGTTTTGATTACCTCTGCCATTTTTGCCGGCGAAGGATCTCCACTCGACAAAATTCCTTCTAATACAATCTGATTCAGTCCGTAGGCTTTGCAAAGGTATCCATATGCTCCATGTGTCACAACAACATCCCGTCCGGAAAAGCCTTTGACCGTTTGGCGGAATTTCTCATCCAACAAATCAATTCTTCCGGCACAGTTTTTTAAATTTCCCCGATAAAATGAGGCATTTACTCTGTCTAATTCACACAGCTCCTCGCAAATTTCCGCCATCTGGCGGTATGCATAGCGTGGATTCAGCCAGACGTGCGGGTCATCCACGCCGGAAATCTCAATTTCCTCAATTTCGTCTGTTGCCTCCAAAGTCGCAACACCACGATTCTCCAGCGCATCCTCCACAGAGTCCACCCAACGCTCCATATCATCATTGCAATAAACAAATAAATCCGCTTGCTCCAGTCCTGCCATATCCTTTGGACCCGGCTCCCAGTCATGAATATGCACACCCGGTGGTATCAGGTTCACAACCTCCGCCTTATCGCCTGCAATCATCTTTACAAAATCATGCATGGCATAAAAAGAAGTATATACCAAAAAACCGTTATTGTTCCGTTTCTTTGCCACTCCACATCCGCTCAGCAGAACAAGACTTAACATCAGACAAATTATTCTTTTCATAGGTTCACCCTTTCAATTGCGAATCGTTTGCATTTAGAGTATAGCACATCCTTCCTGCAAAGTCAATTCTTTCATTCATATTTTATTAACATTTTTTTTGCATTCTCTTTACTTTTTATTCATACGAGGGACAAAATACTGTTGTATGATAGCAATGTAATCAAAAATGTTTGGAGGAATCTATTATGAAAAAATATCCTTATACCGACTCAACCGATATTATCATATACAACTGCAAAAAGAAAAGAGCAAAAAAGAATAAAACCTGGCTTGCCTGCCTTTCCTCAGCAGTTGCGGCAAGTCTTCTGACCGGTGCTGTGTTTACCTTCGGTTTTTATCCGATGTTAAAAAATCAAAATCCGACAACCGGAGCAGCAACCCAGGCAACAGACAATGCAACCCTGCTTTCTAACAACGGCAGTCTGTTCTCCTTCGGAGAGCTTTCGGTCAGCCAGATTGCAACCAAGGTCGGTCCGAGCTGTGTTGGTGTAATTAACAAGGCAAAAGTAACACCCCAACGGTATTTTGACCCGTTTTCCGGAAGATATTACTATACCAGCGACCCGAACGATGAAACACTCTATGAACAGGGCAGCGGTTCCGGAATTATCATCAGCACCGACGGCTATATTGTAACGAACCAGCACGTAATTGACAGCGCAACCGAAATCTCGGTCGTTTTAAACACCGGTGAAGAATTTGTTGCAAAGCTGATTGGTCAGGATGCAAAATCCGATTTGGCAGTGCTGAAAATTGAGAAAACCGGGCTTCCGGCGGCAACACTTGGCGACTCCACAAAATTAGAGGTTGGCGAGCTGGCAGTTGCAATCGGTAATCCGCTTGGTCAGGAATTTGCAGGTACCGTTACCGCAGGTGTTATCAGTGCTTTAAACCGTACCATGACAGTAGATAATAAAGTTTATAACCTTGTTCAGACCGATGCAGCAATCAATCCCGGTAACTCGGGCGGTGCTTTGGTGAATAAGTACGGCGAAGTAATCGGAATCAACACCATCAAGCTGTCCTCTACCGGCGTTGAGGGAATCGGTTTTGCAATCGCAATTTCCGAAGCAAAGCCGATTATTGACGATTTGATTAACAACGGTTATGTTTCCGGCAGACCGCTGGTCGGCATTTCCGTTTCTCAGACCAGATACGGTCTTTCTGTCGAAGCAGTCAGCGAAGGTAGTGGTGCACAAGCTGCAGGCATTAAAGTTGGCGACCTGATTGTAAAGGCAGAAGGAAAAACCGTAAAAACCTCCGAGGAGCTTAATGAAATCCGAGATACTAAAGCTCCGAATGAGTATTTGAACCTCACCATCATCCGCGAAGGTGAGATTATGGATATCGCAGTACAACTGACCGAGGATATCCCACAAGCTACAAATGAGTAATTTTTCGATATAACCATCCTTTTTTTCAAAACAGGGCGACAGTCATAAGACCGTCGCCCTGTCCCCTTTTTGTTTAAATAATAGGCTTATCGCTGATATATTTTAATACCGAAAGCCGATTTTTGTCGTTATCTTCACTAATCTCTACGCCAAAGCGTTCCGGATGAATCAGATACACCACCGCCACCATATCATAAACACCGCAAACCTGCTCCTTCCGTTCCCGGGAAAGCTCCTTGTATCGGTTTAACAAATCTCCCAGAAGTCCGGAAACCTCCGGCTCTATCCGGTTTAAATCACATAACGGAAAATGGCAGGTGTCCAGCGTAGCAATCCGGTGCGGATACTTTACACATTCTGCAAAGCTCTCTGTGTCCACCCCATGATTAAACTCATAAGCACCATAGTTGGGAGGCTCGGATATATTCCCGCCCATCAACACCAACGGCAATGCTCCTTTTTTCTTTAAAATATCTGCCGTTACGGTGCAGGGCCCCAAACTGACAATGATATAATCCTCATCCATCTGCTCCAGCCAGGTATCATATGCAATCACCGGAGCCAACTCCTCATAGTCTTTTGGCAGTAAATCACCCATTCCGTCTTTTCCGTGAATTTCCGGAATCGAAATCTCACTCTGCACAATGCACGAGGTGTCTACGATTCTGAGATGCTCCGGAAGCTTTTCGGCTTGCGTCAGAATCCGCTTTGCATTGACAAAGGTCTGCTTCAGCGGAAAGTTTCCCGCAACAGGCACGATATCTATCCCTGCAAACTGCTCTGCATACAAAAACAAATACATCGTTGCAATTGCATCATCCATGCCATAATCACACAAAAGTGCTACTTTCTTTTTCTTGCTCATTCTACTCACTCCAACACAACTTATAAATCCTTTGAAATTTCCTGCTCAACTTTTTGGAAAATCATATTTCTGATTTCATTCTTTTCACGCCATTTATTGAATATCGTCTGTACCGTTCTCTGATTATTTTTCTTTGCGATACTGCTTTCTTCAAATTTGTTTTGTTCTGCCAGCGCAAGGAGGTATTCCTGCGAAATAAAATCCATAGACAAGGAATCCTTCCGCTTTCCTTCTTTATAATAATCATAAAGCAATTTACGGTTTTCCAAGGTTTTTGCACAGTATTCCTTTTCCTGCATATAATGCTCTTCGGCTTTTTCCGGCTCCAGAATTGCAAGATTCTTATGTATCTGCGAAATATTTCTGTTTGCAAATGCCTGATACAAAAGAGCATACTTTTCATCTTTACTGCCATCACCCTGCAGGTGCGCATCTATCATAGATAAAATCTGATGACATAGCCTGAGTGCTTCGTTATAGCATTCTGCTTTTTCTTCTGGGTCTGTTGTTCCGTTGGCATAAACCTCATAGCACAGCTCCAGCTTATCTATCCGGAAAATTTCGCACCATGCACGCAGGTTCGGATCCTGAATATTTCTCTCGTAAGCAGAGTTCAGGTCATCGTACATTTCCTGGAACTGCTCTACACTCGGCGTTCTTGTCAGGCGATGCGTAATCACAAATACCTTTAAAACCGACATTGCGCAAACAACTGCATGATAATCACCAAATCTGTCTTCTTGAATTAACGCATCCCGGATGCTGATTAATTTTTTGTACAACCGTTCATATTCACCGGAATAAATTGCCGCCTGCATTCCATAAATCAGCTTATCCGCAATCCGGAAATTCCCGGTATAATGATAGATATCCTGAACATTTTCCTCCCAATTATCAAAATAATCCAGCTTATCCGGCATACTGTGGTCATTTTCCATATAGGAGAAAAAATCCCTTACCACCGCATCTGCCACCTGAGACAGCGCTTTTTCCTTTGCTTCCTCATCGCCTTGCGGGTATTCTGCTTTGTCCACCACAACAGACCATGCCCCCTGCAAATCAGTCGGCAACTCACCCGGATCCATGTTAATCAGAATTCTGCGGATACGGTTTGCATCCGAAAATTTATGAAGCAGATACCCAAGCTCCATCATGACATTCGGGTTAAAGCCCATGCTGATTACTTCTTCTCTTCTGTTTTTACGGACTTCCTTTTCTATCAGAATAATTGCAAAATCACACCCAACCATTTGCTGCATGATTTCTTCACTTACCGTCAACGATGCCCGCCATTCCCCACCAATAATCGGAGAATAGTTTGCTTCGCTAAGCTTATTGCTGATTCGACGGGCAACCTCCCAGTTTTCCTGACCGCTCCACCCAATAAATATACGCTTGTTTGTCATGAATGATTCCTTCCTTCATCTGCAAAATAATTCAAAAATCCTCATTTATTGCTATTTTATCATAAACTCTGTTCTTTTGCAACATAGAATAAAAAGAAACACCAGAAAAGCCGAACCATAGAGATATTTATATTTTTAGTGATATTCCATCTTCGATGGAGTGATATTTTTGATAAATCAAAAGTGATATTATATTTGTTCCTCAACTCGCCAAAGGCGAATATCACTGCCCAAAGGGCAATATCACTTACGAAGTAAATATCACTTGTTCCGCAAGGAACAAATATAACTGAAAAAAGACTATTCCGAACGAATAGTCTTTTTTCTGGTAGCGGTAATTGGATTTGAACCAATGACACTACGGGTATGAACCGTATGCTCTAGCCAACTGAGCTATACCGCCAAATCATGAACAAATAATATTATACTTGCTTTTTTTCATTTTGTCAAGCACTTTTTTAAAATTTTTTAAAAAATTTTCCGCCTGCCCAAAAAAGCAGGCGGAATGAACGGATTACGAAACCTTCCGGCAAGCCGGAATCACAAGCCGCGTCCCCGGCAAAAGCTTCTCCGGCTCACAAAGCTGATTATTGTCTATAATTTCAGTCATCGGAACCCGGTAACGCTTCGCAATACTCCAGACGCTGTCTCCGGGCTGTACAAAGTAGATGACAATTCCCTTTTTATCCTCGCAGGAAATCGGAAGAATTTCCGCCTCACAAAGCAGAGAGAGCTTCCGTTTTCTGATAATATCGGCACTAAGACTCAGGATGCAACGAAGCTCCACCTCGTTTGCAACATTCAGATGATAGGAGGTATGCTCTACCTCTGCTCTGACCGCACAGACCAGACCATCCTCTGATTCCGGGGCATCCAGCAGATAACGGAAGGGAATCTCCTTTTTGTAGCTATACACCGGCATCTGTTCATGGTCGGTCAGATAAAGAATGTACGCATCTATTTTTCCCTCTATCTCTAATTTTCCGCCCTCAATCCGGGTTGTGCTGACCACCGTTTTTGTAATCACATTATACACGCCGGCAATCTGCGGCAGGGCTTTATCAATTGCCACCACCTCACGCAAGGTGTTCTGGCAGGAAGGCGATGCAACAATCTCATCCACCTCATCCTCGCAAAATTGCAGCTGTGTATCGTATCCGGGACAATAGCAATCCTCTATCACTTCTATTTCCGTCTGTTTTGATGCACGAAGCTTGGCACAGGCAGTTACCTCTAAAATTACAATACGCCGTTCTCCGCCGGTATCACCGGTAATTTCATAGTTGCAATCGCTGATTTGGTAATCCAATGTACAATTTACGCCCTCATAGACACCTGGCAAGTCAAATACCTCAGTAAAGGGAACATCAAATTCCATGAACTCAATGCTATCCGCCATACTCATATAAAGCACACACGCCTTTAAAACACCCTTGGCAACCACCTTTTCCGTAATCGGTTTGATTTCCTTATCCCCGATTTTTAAATCCACCTTTAAAACCTCCGCCACGGCAGGTTTTCCTGCAGGCACTTCCAAGGTCTCTTTCATCAAAAACGTTTCCGAACGGTTTGAAAGTGCAGTATTTAACATCAGCGCTTCTTTCTTTTGCTCGGCATAAGCCCCCTCGACACCACACACCAAATCCAGCTGTTTTGCACCAACCACCTCACAGCTCAAGCCGACAATAGCCTTTAGCCCAATCTTTCTGGAGTTGATGACATGAAATTCCGCCCGGACCACATCCGCCTCTGCAAACACACACGCATCCGTGACAATCGCCCGTTTTTCGAGCTTGTGTGAAAAATCAAACGAGGTATGGATGTGTTGTACTGCCGTCCCCTCACAATCAGGGATGTACAAGACCGTCATATCCACCCTGCCACTCAGAAGCACTCTGCCATCACCAAGCTCCTTCCGGGACAGATATGCCGTTGCATCTACCTGCAAGACCTTTAAAATATCCGGCTTGATATCCGGTACAATCAAATCACCGTCCACTAAAATCTCGCAATCCTCTTCTGCAAGAACTTCGCTGATCAGAATCGGTTCCTTTCTCAGTTCCATGTTGTATCCTTCCTTTCTATATGTAGAACAAAGCGGCTTCGCCGCAACCGCTCCGTAAGATTATCGTGTACTTTGAACTGATACAGAGCGGTAAGAAGAAGCATAACGCTTTGTTTCGCCCATGTGCGTTTCCGCTATTAGCGGAAAATTTCGCACGGGCATTCAATTCTTTTTGCTTTACAGGAACGAAGTTTCCTATAAAGAAAAAAGAGTTTTCATAGTCTATCCTATGAAAACTCTTTTGTAAATATGAATCAATCAGATACTTTCAATAATTTTTTTCCAGCTTTCGTATGCTGCATCCCATTGCGGACCGTCCTCCGGCTCGTAGCAGGTGATATCAAAGGAATTCTTTACAACCCGTCTTGCCTCATTCAAATCCTTGATTGCTCCGCAAGCCATTGCCTGCACTAAAACATTTCCGATACTGGTTGCCTCAACCGGACCGGCTTCTACACGGCGTTTGGTTGCGTTTGCCGTAAACTGACAAATCATCTTATCCTTGATTCCACCGCCGACAATATGGATGACCGGATATTCCTTACCGGTTACTGCTTCCATACCCTCAACAACGTCCCGGTAACGAAGCACTAAGCTCTGTGCGATACAACGGATGATTTCACCCTTGGTTTCGGGAACTGCCTGATTGGTCTTTCTGCAATATTCACGGATTTTTTCCGGCATATTGCCCGGAGTCTGGAATGCTTCATAGTCCGGGTCAATCAGACTTTCAAACGGAGTTGCTGCCTTTGCCTGCTTTTCCAGCTCGTCAAAGCTTAACAGCTCACCCTCACGATCCCACTGTCTGCGGGATTCCTGAATCAGCCACAAGCCCATGATATTCTTTAAGAAACGGATGGTTTTGTTTACACCGCCCTCATTGGTGTAGTTCTTATCCAATGCAAGCTCGTTCACAATCGGGGTATCCAATTCTGTACCCATCAAGCTCCAGGTTCCGCTTGAAATGTAGATAAAGTCCTTGTTATCACAAACCGGAACAGATGCTACTGCTGAACCGGTGTCATGCGATGCAACTGCCATAACCGGAATTCTGCCAACACCCAATTCCTCTGCAATCGCCTCGGTCAGAACACCTACCTGCTCTCCCGGATAGATAATCGGTGCAAACAAGTCGGTCGGAATGCCCATCTTTTCCAGCAAATCATATGCCCAATCCTGCTTTGCAGAATCAAACATCTGCGAGGTGGATGCAATGGTATACTCACAACGCTTTTCACCGGTTAAGAAGAAGTTTAATAAATCCGGCATAAACAGAAGGGTTTTTGCTTCCTTCAACGCAGTCGTTCCCTTTGCGGAAAGCAATTGATAAATGGTATTGAACCAGTTGAATGCAATTCCGGTTTTTTCAAAAATTTCCTGCTTCGGAACCATCGCAAATGCCTTTTCAAACATACCGTCTGTTCTGGTGTCACGGTAATGGTACGGATTTCCCAACAACTGGTCGTCTGCATCCAGCAAGCCATAATCCACACCCCAGGTGTCGATACCGATGCAGTCGATATCACGGTCGCCGGAATTTGCACACTTCAAGATACCCTGCTTGATTTCATGAAACAGTCTCAGAACATCCCAGTACATTCCGCCGTTTACTAAAACCGGGTCGTTTGAAAAACGGTGCTTTTCCTCCAATGTGATTTTTTCACCGTCAAAATTAGCTAAGATTGCACGTCCGCTGGACGCACCAAAGTCAAATGCTAAAAACTTGTATGTTTTTTTCATGTTATCCCTCGCTTTGCTTCTTGTAAATATTTTCTATCTAATATTATATGAAAAAAAAGCAAGGTTGTCAACATTTTTGCCCGTTTATTTTTGTAAAATCCGTTTTCTGCGGAATTTTAAAATGATATGCATGGTAAAAACTGCCGTAATCAACGCAATTGCAGAGGAAATCCAGATTGGCACTAAAATCTGCATTGGATTCTGCGAGCCTGCCGATACACGCAGAGATAGAATTGTGGTCGGAATCAGTTGAACCGATGCCGTGTTCATAACCGCAAATATGCACATTTCATCGCTTGCCTGCTCGGGTGTCGGATTGATTTTGTCCAACTCCTGCATTGCCGCAATTCCGGCAGGGGTGGCGGCATTTCCCATTCCCAAAAAATTTGCTGTCAGGTTTTCTGTTATCTTCTCCTGTGCCGGTGAATCCTTTCCAAGTCCAGGAAATAGCCTTTTTGTGAATGGGAATAATACTTTTTTTAAAGCTTC
>SVJN01000059.1 GCA_015068965.1 Oscillospiraceae bacterium | reverse complement strand
TTGCTTATGCTAAGACACTTTTGCTGAGTACCGGCTTTTCGGTGCGTGAAATTGCAGAGCAATGCGGATATAAAAATACGGAACACTTTATCCGACAGTTTCAGGAACAGACCGGCACATCGCCGGGTAGATTCCGTCAGAATTCCAGACAGTAAAATAGTCACGTCAGAGAGATAATAAAAAATGCTCCGCCATAGCAGAGCATTTTTTGTGTGCGACCAAAGGTCGAAATTATCTCTTTGAGTTTTTGCATTGGCGTTTCACAGCGTTTTATATCGTGTGTAACGCTCATATCGTGGGATATTGTAGGAATGTAATCACATATCGTTTGATATTTTTCGTGCTATCGCATAAGATGTTGCACCAAACTTGCACCAAACTCACACCATGTTTAACACATCAGAAAAACTACTTACAACTTCATCTATATCATAGTTTGTAACATATTTAGGAGGATATTCAGGAAGCTGTATTGCTTTTAGACGTGCTCCTTTCGGCTTTCTACCATACGAGAATTTATACCTATTATTTGTGATACATTGAGCATAAAATAGTTTTTCCTGCAAACTCATTTTTCTTTTAGGAATAAGAACCGATACATCACTATTAGGCACAAATTCAGTTGTTGATACATATGAGAATGTGTGGCTACCTTGTCCATTAGTAGAAACATATAAACTTCCTGCTGGAAACACTTTATCAGAAGAAACAAGGTTTTTATTTACATAAGCGTCAATGCTTGTTTCCTGTTTATATGATGGCCTGATATATGGAATCCAATTTGCGTTTTCTTTGGTCATACTTCGAAAAACTTGGGATGAAGCGACACCATTTTCCACATAAAAGAGTTGGTCAAGTGGTACAGTTTTCTTACTGTTAGGATATGAAGATGTATCAACAGGAAACTCTGTTGTTTTTATAAGTTCTTCGCTCTTGTTTCTTATAAAACCATTAACAATGTAATCTGGCATACTCTCAGGTATTTGAATTGCCTCTAAACGCTTCCCTTTGGGTTTTCTACCATATGAAAACTTATATCTGTTTAGTGTAATACAATGAGCATAATACAGTTTTTCTTCTAAACGCATTTCTCTTTTGGGAATTAAAACAGTAACATTGCTATTAGGAACGAATTCAAATACAGAAACATATGAATATGTATGGCTACCTTGTCCGTCTGTTGATACGTATAGTGTATTTGCTGGGAATATTTTATCATCGGGAATAAATCGCTTATCTACATAAGCATCAATACTTCCGTTTTGTGTTTTAGATGGTCTAATGTATGGAACATCATATTCGTTGCCTTTAGGATGCCTAGAAACCTGAGAAGAAGCAATTCCTACAACTGGCAAAAACAAATCAGTTAAAGGGACTGTCTTCATATTATTCTTCCTCCTCAGTTTCTTCAAGTTGTGAATTTTGCATTCTCATGGAGAACAAAATGTAGTTCTTAACCGTTTCGGAATAGTCTTCTATTGAAAAGTCATCATATGATGTTTCAAAATAAGCTTCTGAACACCATTCGTCTTTTGCTGTAACTTCTTTCATCAAGCTAAAGTTCTCAATTATTTCGCGGTTTCTATATGCTGTTACCCATTTGTTGCGAATGCTATCCCAAGTATGGTTTGCGTCAATACGACCTTTGTTTTTCAGTTTTACAAAGCCATCGTCACGACAATATGCGAACCAAGTCTTCTTTCCCTTAGGATGAGGCTTATGTGCTGTAATAATTACAGCACAGGTAACCGTATTCACTTTTGAATTATGGAACAATTCTTCTGGCATCGAAAGAACTGCTTCAAGGGTGTGCTTTTCCAAAAGACGTTTTCTCAAATTTTCGGCAACATCTGTTTTCTCGATTACGCAACTTATAGGAATAATGGCAATACACGTTCCACCAGGTTCAAGCGCATCAAGATTATTAAGAATGAATTCAAATTCTTCTATGTCTGCCGATTTGGTTTTATACGGAGGATTCAGAAGACCGACTGTTGGTTTGAAATTCTTTTTAACATCTTCTATTTCCTTAAAACAATCTCCCCAATAAATATTTGTCCTGCCATCTCGATGAATAATCATATTAGAAATGAGAAGCGTATATATATCGTCCTGAAATTCGATACCGATTAACTGCTTTCCCTTTATGTCCTTTTCTTTGGCTTGGTCACCTTTAGCATCAATAAGCATACGCTTCATAGCACTAATCAAGAAGCCGCCTGTACCGCAACAGTTATCGAGTACTACGCTGTTTTTATCAACTCCAGCCAATTCTGCGAACAAATCTGTAATATGCGGCGGAGTTAATACAATACCAAGTCCTTTGTCGTTATTGGCGTATCTTAAAAACTCTATGTAGAACTGGCTGACTGTATCTACATACTGATGTGTGACCATGAAACCGTTTATCTCTCGGTCAATTTCGTCAATAAGGTCTTCAAGGAACTTCTTTCCAGTTTTCGCATCGGTCAATGCTGGGTTTGTCTTAACAAAACCAAACGCCTGTGTTAAGACATCTATTTTCTTCTGAGGAATATCGCCGCTTGATAGCTGACCATCTATAGCGGTATAGAGAGCCTTAACAAGCTGCGTTACTTTCTCATGTTTCTTATATCCGTCCTTAAACGCCCTATCTTTTAACGCAATCAAAATGCCGCTTATGAGCAAAGCACGCTGAGACTCCTTGATTTTCTTTGCGTGAAGTGTCTCGTTCAGAGTTTTTGTATAGGCAATCAATTTTGCGTAATCTTGATTAAACTTGTAGTTACTCTGATTGATGCCGTCAAAATACTCTTTTACGGTCAAGAGGATATCATCAAAAAGAGGATATGCCTTTTTGTCTTCTTTCAAATGGAGATAATGGGACATCTTAAAGCGGTGTTCTTCCTCACCACTAATACCTATAGCAAGAACATCAAACTCTTTTGACAAGAAAGAAGCATACAACAAAGCACCATCAACCGCATAATCGGCGTAGTTGTCCCGTGTTTCACTTTCGTGTTTGTTAATGTCAGCCTTAGCCTCAACTACAATAATCAGTTCGGGATAGGCTTTTGAATACAGAATAAAGTCGGGATATCCGTTCTTGTTTCCCTTTTTAGACGCATTCTTTAACAGCTTGTCAATTTTAGCGTTATCGCTTTTCTGTTCTTCTACTACAACATCTTTATCATTATAATAACCTTTGCTTCTCAACATATCTCGGAAAATAGCATAGGTTTTTGCTTCGTTTGCCATAATTACGCCCTCATTCTTTCTCTGAGACCATTTATCTCAGCTTGATTATTTGTAAGATACTCGACAATATCCTTGGGTAGCTCATGCCGCCCATCAGCCGCCTTACTGTAAAAATCATTCTTTTCATCGTCAGTTAGGCGTAAAAGCTCAACAATGCGGTCTTGCATATCGGGAGTGGGTGGCTTAACTCGTCCGTTGAACACATCGAACAGGTATGTTTTAGACACGCCCAAGTCCGAAGCAAATTTCGCCTGTGAATAATCATGGTCTTTAATAAGCTTTACGAGATATGCGCCGAAACTTCCCTCTGCGTATTCTTTTTTTGCCACTCAATCACCTCCAATAGTAAAGTAGTAAGCTAACTTCTTTACTATTTTATCATAAAAAAAGATAAAAAGCAATAGAATGACACAAATATTTACAATTTGTGCCGTTCTATCGCTTAAATGAGGCCTTTTTCAATACTTTCAGCCATCTTTACCGTATGCTTTTTGAAAATATGAGTATAGATGTCAGAGGTAATAGCTGTATCACAATGCCCAAGGTGCTCAAAAATAGCCTCAACGCATGAACACTAAGTGCTGGCAGGTCGTTATCGACAAGGATTTTCTTCAACCGCTTGTTAGTGAAGCTACGACAAAAATAGTTGTCAATGGCAGAAGTGAATATGATGCGGAATGTAAAGTTCCTTATCGTTTTATATAGTGTAATGCTACTTCATAGAAAGTTGTACTAAATAAGTATAAAAAATTGGGGACATAAAGAAATCCCAGAAACGGTTTGTTTCTGGGATTTGTAGTAGATAATAATTATCTCTTTGAGAACTGCGGTGCACGACGAGCAGCTTTCAAACCGTACTTCTTTCTTTCCTTCATTCTGGAATCTCTTGTTAAGAAACCAGCGGTCTTTAAGGTTGCACGGTATGCATCGGTATCAACCTCGAGCAATGCTCTTGCGATACCGTGACGGATTGCGCCAGCCTGACCGGTGAAGCCACCGCCTTCAACCTTTGCAATTACGTCGAACTTATCAGATGTATTTGTGATAGAGAGCGGTTGACGAACAATCAGCTTTAAGGTTTCTAAACCAAAGTAATCGTCAATGTCTCTGCCGTTGATTGTAACCTTACCTTTACCCGGAACCAAGCGAACGCGAGCAACGGAAGATTTTCTTCTACCTGTACCGTAGTATTGTTCTTTTGCCATGATTCTACTCCTCCTTATTTAATCTCGCGGGTCCAGTTTTCCGGCTGCTGAGCTGCATGATTATGCTCTGTGCCTTGGTATACGCGAAGTCTGGTCAATGCTTTTCTACCGATTGAGTTGTTCGGGAGCATACCCTTTACTGCGTACATCATAGCCTGTTCCGGCTTTTCTGCCATCAGCTTGTTGTAGTGGATTTCTTTGATTCCGCCTACCCAGCCGGTGTGATAGTAACGAACCTTCTGGTTCAACTTGTTACCGGTCAATACAGCCTTCTCTGCATTTACGATGATCACATGATCTCCACAATCTACATTCGGGGTGTAGGTCGGGAGGTGCTTGCCTCTTAAAATGCTTGCTGCCTGTGCTGCAACACGGCCTAACGGCTTGTCTGCTGCGTCAATGATATACCATTTTCTTTTAATTTCCTGCGGTTTTGCCAAATAGCTGCTCATTGAAAATACCTCCTTGTATCAATTCGTTCGTTTTCGGCTTGCATACTCTCTCATCAAGCCTGCGAGAACTATTTTACTACTTTTTTCTAATCTTGTCAACACTTTTTTGAAAAAAATTTAATTATTCTTTTGAAACTCTTTTAATCTCCGTTTTTCTTCAAAATGCTCCTGTTTTCTCGTTTTCAATTTTAATTTTTGTAAGGATTTCAGATGGATGATTGACGAGAATATCCGCATTTTGTACGTCATCCGCACCACGGAATCCCCAGGTTACGCCGATTGAAAGCATATTTGCATTGCGGGCGGTCTGCACATCAATGCTCAGATCCCCGACAAAAGCACATTCCTCCGGAGCAACCCCCAATCGTCTTGCAACATCCCACGCACCGTCCGGTGCCGGTTTGGTTGGAAAATCGGCTCTTTTTCCGAAAAATTCGTCAAATTTGCCGGAAAAGAAGTGTTTTACAATCTGTTCGGTTACCTCATGCGGTTTATTGCTTAAAACGGCGATTTTAAATCCGTTTTCTTTCAATGCGGTAAGTGCATCGCAGATTCCGTCATAGGGAGCGGTTTTATAATTGGTGTCCTTTGCGTAGATGCTATCGTAATAAGCACCGACCGTTTCATAGTTTTCGGGCGTATCTGCATTATAATAGGAAAGAAACTGATGAACCAGGTTATCCCGTCCCTTGCCGATGATGCGGCGGTAATACGCAGAATCAATCGGTGCAAGACCGATGGTTGCGAGTGCCGTATTGGCATAATGGGCTATGGTTTCTAAGGTGTTTGTCAATGTTCCGTCCAAATCAAAAATGACTGCTTTAATCATACCGTAACTCCTTCTTTTTTTCTTTTTAAAAATGATAGCTTGGTCTCGGAGATGATGACTGCAACAAATATCAGTACAAAGCCGGTTACCAGCCGGACGGTCATAACCTCATGAAAAATAATAATCGAGAAAATAACACCGAACACCGATTCTAAGCTCAATAGAATTGCACAGTTAGAAGGCGGCAGATATTTTTGTCCGATATTTTGCAGAAGTAATGTAATGGCGGTACAGAACACGGTCAGAAATCCAAGCGAGGGCAGAGTGTTTTCGTACCAGCCTGCCGGAAGTGTCTCGGTGGTGAGTGCAACCGCCCAGGAGCAAATAGCAACACCGGCAAACTGTATAATGGTAATGAGAATCGGGTTCTTTCCGGCAGAAAGCTTTGTAACGGCGATGATATGCGCGGCAAACCAGAAGCCGCCGATTAAGGTCATGGTATCGCCAAATTCCAAAGAAAGCTTTCCGGTTAAAGAAACCAGTCCGATTCCGACCAGACAGATGACCGCCGCACTGATGTGATAGCGGTCAGGGCGTTTTTTATCTACCAACCAGAACAAAAATGGCACTAAAATGCAATAAACTGCAGTTAAGAATGCGTTTTTTCCGGGGGTTGTATGCACCAGACCAACCGTTTGGGTGAAGTAGGCAAGATAAAGGCAGATTCCGATTATCAGCCCTCTCCAAAGATAATCCCTGGTAAAATCACGAAATTGCCTGATGAAAATGAGACTGAGCAGAATGCACGCACCGGTAAAACGGATTGCAAGCACATAGTTTGTCGGGAGAAAGTCAAGCGTGCTTTTTAATACCACAAAAGAGCTTCCCCAGATTAAGGTTGCAATCAGAAGTGCCAGTCTTGCGAGTGCTGTTGTTTTTGCGTCGGACATAATTACCTCATTTCTGAAAGACGGATTTTTGCGTTGGCAATTGCCTTTTCTACCGTCTCCTTTGCCGGACCTCCGATGAGCTTGCGGTCATTGACACAGGTTTCTAAGCTGATTGCCTGATAGATATCTTCCTCAATGGCTTCGGAGCATTCCTTGAATTCCGGCATTGTCAACTCGTCGAGTGCCTTGTCATGCTCAATGGCATAGAATACCATTTTTCCGACGATTGCGTGTGCCTCCCGGAAGGGAACACCTTTTTTTACCAGATAATCTGCAACATCGGTTGCGTTGGTGAAGCCGCCTGCGGCACCCTTTTTCATAGACTCTTTTCTGACGGTCATGGTTGCAATCATATCGCAGAACACCGGCAGACAAAGCTTTACGGTGTCAACCGCATCGAAAATCGGTTCCTTATCCTCCTGCATATCCTTATTATATGCAAGCGGAATACCTTTCATAGTTGTCAGCAGTCCCATTAAGTGACCGTAAACACGTCCGGTTTTTCCACGAATCAGTTCGGCAACGTCCGGGTTCTTCTTCTGCGGCATGATGGAGGAGCCGGTCGAGAAGGCATCGTCCATTTCCACAAAGGAAAATTCATGGCTTGACCAGAGAATCAGTTCTTCACAGAAGCGGCTTAAGTGCATCATAATCATCGAAAGTGTACTTGCTAATTCAATCGCAAAATCACGGTCAGAAACACCGTCCAATGAATTCTGGGAAACACTGTCAAAGCCCAATTCCTTTGCGACAAATTCACGGTCTAACGGATAGGTTGTGCCTGCCAGAGCACCCGAGCCGAGCGGAAGCACGTTCATTCTGCGTACACAGTCGGAAAGTCTGCCGGCATCCCGGTAAAACATTTCAAAGTATGCCATCAGATGATGTGCAAAGGTAATTGGCTGAGCTTTCTGCAGATGGGTATATCCCGGCATAATAGTTTCGGTGTGTTCCTCTGCTAAGGAAATGAGGGTTTCTAAGGTATGTGTAAGCATTGCAGAAATCTCGGTAACTTCATCACGCAGATACATCCGGATATCCAATGCAACCTGGTCGTTCCGGCTTCTGCCGGTGTGCAGACGCTTGCCTGCATCCCCGATGCGGTCAATCAGGATTTTTTCAATATTCATGTGAATATCCTCGGCATCAATTAAAAATTCAATCTTGCCTGCTTCAATATCCTCTAAAATCCGTGCCAATTCTGCAGTAATTTTGTCCGCATCCTCCTGCGGAATAATCCCTTGCTTTCCGAGCATCTTTGCGTGTGCGATACTGCCGCGGATATCCTGACGGTACATCCGCTGGTCAAAACGGATTGAGGAATTAAAATCGTCTACTTTTGCGTCGGTATTTTTCTGAAACCGACCGCCCCAAAGCTTTGCCATAGTATTTCTCCTTTTCGGTATAGATTAAAACCAATGCCCATATCGAAAGAGCAAGTCTGTTCAATGTGGGCATTTGGATGGTGGTTGATTATTATTTGTTTTCGTTCTTCTGATTCATCAGCGCACGAACCTTCAACGGCAAGCCGAAGAGGTTGATAAAGCCTTCAGAATCCTTGTGGCTGTAAAGCTCGTGGCTATCACCAAAGCTTGCAATATCCTCGTTGTAGAGGGAGTAGGGGCTCTTTGCACCTGCGGCAGAAATCTGTCCCTTATAAAGCTTTAAGCGAACTTCACCGGTTACGGTTTCTTCCATTACATCTACCATTGCAGAGAGTGATTCACGAAGCGGTGTATACCATTTTCCGTCATAAACCAGTTCGGAGAACTTGATTGCAGCCTGACGCTTGAAGCTCTGTGTGTCACGGTCTAAGCAGAGATATTCTAATTCCTGCAATGCGGCATAGAGAATGGTTCCGCCCGGAGTTTCATAAACACCGCGGGATTTCATACCAACCAATCTGTCCTCTACGATATCGGTAATACCAATGCCGTATGCGCCGCCGATTTCGTTGAGCTTTTCTACTAACGGGCGAGCAGCCATCTTTTCGCCGTCTAACGATACCGGAACACCCTTTTCAAAACCGATGGTGATATATTTTGCTTCGTCCGGAGCCTTTTCAGGCGGAACGGTCAGCTTCAGGAGGTTATCCAACTGCGGCTCGTTTGCCGGATCCTCTAAATCCATACCCTCATGGCTGATGTGCCAGATGTTGCGGTCACGGGAGTAAAGATCTTTCTTTGTTACCGGGATTTCAATGTTATGTGCCTGTGCATAATCCACAGCATCCTCACGGGATTTGATATCCCATACTCTCCACGGAGCAATAATCTTCAAGTGCGGAGCTAAAGCCTTGATGGTCAGCTCGAAACGCACCTGGTCATTTCCTTTACCGGTTGCACCATGACAGATTGCAGTTGCACCCTCTGCCAGAGCAATTTCAACCAGACGCTTTGCAATAATCGGTCTTGCGTGGGAAGTACCCAAGAGATATTTTCCTTCATAAACAGCACCTGCTTTTAAAGTCGGGAAAATAAAGTCGGTTACATATTCGTCTCTCAAATCTGCCAAATAGAGCTTGGAAGCACCTGCCCTCTTTGCACGTTCCTCCAGTCCTTCGGTTTCCTTACCCTGACCTACATCGCCGCAAACTGCGATAACTTCACAGTCATAATTCTCCAATAACCAGGAGATGATGATGGAAGTATCCAAGCCGCCCGAGTATGCAAGTACAATTTTTTCTTTTGCCATGTTGCAATTCCTCCTTAAATAGTATAAAATATAAGTATAAGATATAAATATTTTTCTCAATATGTATATTATACATGAAAGAGCATGAATATGCAATATCGAATTTGATTAAATAATTTGTTTTTTTAGGAGGAATTTTGGTGATAATTTTAGGAATCGACCCCGGCTATGCAATTGTGGGGGTGGGAATTATTGAATATCAGGGAAATCACTTCCGTCCGATTGCCTATGATGCAATTACAACCCATGCATCTATGGCAACCAGCCTGCGGTTAAAAACGATTTACGACGATATCAATTACTGCTTAGACCGATTCAAGCCGGATGTGGTTGCGATTGAGGAGTTGTTCTTTAATAGTAATGCAAAAACGGCGATTGCAGTGGCGCAGGCAAGAGGTGTTTTGGTGGTGTCGGCAACCAATCGTGGCATTCCGGTTTATGAATACACGCCGTTGCAGATTAAGCAGGCAGTTGCTGGCTATGGCAGAGCGGACAAGTCTCAGGTACAACATATGGTAAAATCGCTTTTAAATCTGAATGCGATTCCAAAGCCTGACGATGCGGCGGATGCTCTGGCGGTTGCAATCTGTCATGCACATTCCAGCACGATGAACGATGCGTTAGGAACCAACCGCTTATAATACAAAAAGGTTACATTTGTGTGACGGAATGGGGGAAACGGTTGACTTTTTTGTCGGTTTGCGATATGATAAAGAGTGTAGAAATATGTTGAGGAAAGAAAGAAATTCGGATGGGTGGAGCTATGTACTACTACATAAAAGGTATATTTATACAAAAATATGAGAATTTTATCGTTGTCGAAGCCGGCGGAATCGGGTATCGGATTTATACCCCTGCCTCGGTTCTGGACAATCTGCCCCCGCAGGGGAAGGAAGTGCGTCTGTTTACACATTTTCATGTGCGGGAGGATACCCAGGATTTATACGGATTTCTGACCGAGGAGGAAAAGAATCTGTTTTTACAGCTATTGAGCGTTTCGGGCGTTGGCCCGAAGGTGGCGCTGGCGATTTTGTCGGTCAACACAACTGCAAGCTTTGCAATGGCGGTCATCACCAATGATGTCAAGACCATCACCAAAGCTCCGGGGGTCGGTCCGAAGGTGGCACAGCGAATCATCCTGGAATTGCGGGATAAGATGAAAACGGTGGATGCGGCACCGGATCAGGAGACTGCGCAGGTGCTTCTGCAGAATGAAAACGAGCGGAGCGAGGCAGTCAGTGCCTTGATTGTGCTTGGATATCCGGCATCGGAGGCAAAGAAAACGGTTGCGTCCTTGCCGCAGGATTTGGGAACAGAAGATTTAATCCGGGAAGCTTTAAAAAAGCTGATGAAATAGATAAGGAATCCGGAAGGGAGAGAACTGCGTGATTTTTGACGATAACGAACGGATTGTAACGGGAGATTTTCTGGAGGAGGATGCAGAAATTGAAACGGGTCTGCGTCCCCGACAGTTAGCAGAATATATCGGACAGGAAAAGGCAAAGGGAAATCTGGAGATTTTTATTCAGGCGGCAAAGGAGCGGCATGAGGCATTGGATCATGTTCTGCTCTACGGTCCTCCGGGACTGGGAAAGACCACACTTGCCGGTGTGATTGCAAATGAGATGGGTGTAAACATCCGTATCACAAGCGGTCCGGCGATTGAAAAAGCGGGAGATTTAGCGGCGATTCTGACTAATCTTTCACAGCATGATATTTTATTTATTGACGAGATACACCGATTAAGCAGAACGGTGGAGGAAATTCTGTATCCTGCAATGGAGGACTATGCGCTGGACATCATCATCGGAAAAGGTCCGTCTGCAAAGTCTATCCGTCTGGATTTACCAAAATTTACCTTGATTGGTGCAACGACCAGAGCAGGTCTTCTGACGGCACCCTTGCGTGACCGTTTTGGTGTGCTTTCCAGACTGGAGCTGTATACTCCGGCAGAATTAAAGACAATTGTAAAGCGCTCGGCAGATATTTTGAATGTTGAAATTGACGATGCAGGTGCGGAAGAGATTGCACTTCGTTCCCGTGGTACGCCGAGAATTGCAAACCGGATTTTAAAACGGGTGCGTGATTTTGCACAGATTCAGTTTTCCGGCAGTATCACCGGAGCGGTTGCCGATGCGGCACTCGGACAGATGGAGATTGACCGGTTAGGTCTTGACGATATTGATAAAAAGATGATTACGGCAATGATTAAGAATTTTGGCGGCGGCCCGGTGGGCTTGGAAACACTTTCGGCAACGATTGGCGAGGAAGCAAATACCATTGAGGATGTTTACGAGCCGTATCTGTTGCAGATTGGCTTTATTACCAGAACACCACGAGGGAGAGTGGTTGCACCGCCGGCATATGAGCATTTCGGATTTTCTCAGCCGGAATAAGAACAAGCAGAATGCTTTGTTTGTGTCCATTTGCGTTTTCGTGCTTCCTGCACGAAAAATCGAAAGGACATTTCATTTATATTTTATATCATAGGAAATGTGCAATTTCCTATGATATAAAACGGAAAGGATGTATGGGATGAAACGTTTTTTAACCATGCTTCTGTCCTTCATGCTTTTGTTCTCAACAAGCGTGCAGGCAGAGCTGATTTTGGAATATGATGGGGAAGAGCATATTTATGAGGGAAATATTTACGAGCTGTATGTAAACGGTGAGGCGGTCAAAACACCGCTTGCTCCGATTATTTTCAATGACCGTGCATTGGTACCGATTCGTGAGATTATGGAGGCGCTGGGTGCGCAGGTGGAATATTACGAAGAAACACTTGGAATTTATATCTCCAGAGAGGACACTCACATTCTGATGGCAGTCGGAAAGAATGAGGTAACGGTAAACGGCGAGGATACCAATATTCCGGACGGTGTGGTGCCAAAGCTGATTGCACCGAAGGGAGAATTTGCAAAAACAATGGTTCCGGTACGTTTTATTTCGGAAACACTTGGATTTCTGGTGGATTTTAAGGACGGGAAAATTCTGATTTCCGAGCCTGAAGAACAACCCGAAAAAGAACCTGAGGAAAAACCGTCCGAGGAAACAAAAGAGGAGCAGGAGCCGATTATCCCGGTAACTCTGCAGTCGGTGCATTGCAAGCAGACTGGAAAGACGGTAAAAATCTCGGTGGTATCGGATGAGCCAATCCGGGAATATACCCAACCGATTCTGACCGAGGCAGGTGTGCTGTATCTGGATATCAAGGGAGCATTTTCCGTGCTTCCATCACAGATGGAGGTCAGAAAAGGAGCAGTTAAATCAGTTCGTGTGGGCTTACATGAGGAGTATGTGCGGATTGCTTTGGACACCGAAAAAATGCAGGATTACCAGGTGAGACTTTCCGAGGATAAAAAAACACTGATGATAGAAACCTTGAAAAAAACAGAGCAAACAAAGGAAAAAATTGTTGTCATTGATGCCGGACACGGAGACCATGACGGCGGAACCTCAAAAACCTATGACGATATCCTGTACAAGGAAAAGGACATTGCGTTGGCAATTGCCCTGCAGACGGCGGAAATTCTCCGGGAGAATGATGTACGTGTTGAAATGACCAGGGATGACGATTCCTTCCTGGCGTTGACTGAGCGTTCTGCTTTTGCAAATGAATTGGATGCGGCTTTGTTCTGCAGTATACATATCAATTCCGCAGATTCATCTGCAGCAAACGGTGTGGAGGTTTTCTACAGTAAAACCAACAACGGCACCGATTACGGCTTGACCAGCGCAGAGGTTGCCCAAAAGGTTCTGGATAACTTTTTGGAAAATACCGGTGCAAGAAACCGTAAGGTGAAAACGGAACAACATGTAGTCACCCGGACCAGTATCATGCCGGCAGTTTTAGTTGAGGTCGGATTTTTGTCAAACGAAGAAGAGTTCCGGAAGATGATTGATCCGGAATACCAGTATTTAGCGGCGGCAGGCATTGCAACCGGAATTAAGCAGAGCTTAACTGAAATCACAGTTCCGGTTGGTGGAAAAATTACCGAAACCGATGCAAAGGATTTGGGTGATTTATTGAAGCAGGTAAAAGAAACAACTGCAAAAGCTGTAGCAGAAGAAATTGAAGAAGTTGAGGAAGAATAAATCAATGGAGAAAAAGGATTTTTATTTTGATTTGCCGCAGGAATTGATTGCGCAGGAGCCGATTGCGAATCGGAGTCATTCCCGGCTGATGTGTCTGGATAAGAAAACGGGCGAAATTGAACACCGGCATTTTTACGATTTAGAATCGCTCTTAATGCCGGGCGATTGCCTGATTCTGAACGATACCAAGGTATTGCCGGCACGACTTTACGGTGTCAAGGAGGATACCGGAGCTGCAGTCGAGTTTTTATTGCTCAATAAAAAGACCATTACCGATTGGGAGGTTATCCTAAAGCCGGGCAGACGTGCAAAACCAGGTGCAAGATTCGTCTTTGGCAACGGTGCGCTAAAATGTGAAATTTTAGAGGTTGTCAACGAAGGCAACCGTCTGGTTCGGTTTGAATACGACGGTGTGTTTGAGGAAATTCTTGACCGTTTGGGTGAGATGCCCCTGCCGCCTTATATTACCAAGCGGTTAGAGGATAAGGATCGCTATCAGACTGTTTATGCTAAAAATCCCGGTTCTGCGGCGGCACCTACGGCAGGACTTCATTTTACGCCGGAGCTGTTGGAGAAATTGAAGCAAAAGGGTGTAAGGGTTGGAACGGTTACCCTCCATGTCGGGTTGGGAACCTTCCGCCCGGTTAAAACCGATAATATTTTAGACCATAAAATGCATTCAGAGTTTTATATCATGCCGCAGGAAACGGCGGATTTAATCAATGAAACCAAACAAAACGGTCATCGGGTGATTTCGGTCGGAACAACTGCAACCCGTGTACTGGAAACGGTCGGCATGGAGCAGGAAATGCTTTCGGCAAAAACCGGCTGGACCGACATTTTCATCTATCCCGGAAAGAAGCTTCGTGTGGTGGATGCGCTGATTACCAATTTCCATCTGCCGGAATCCACCTTGATTATGCTGGTGAGTGCGATGGCAGGCAGGGAAAATGTTCTGCGCGCTTATGAAACTGCCGTGGACGAACGGTATCGTTTTTTCAGCTTTGGAGACGCGATGTTCATTCGATAGAAGATATAAAAAGGAGAATAATTTATGTTTTCAAAAAATGCAAAAATGATTTGGTATCAGGATGCGTTGGAGCAGGATGAATATATTGATTTTGCCGGTTTTTTTGAGGGAAAAAAGGGAAAAAGCTATCATCTGGATATCTTTTGTGATTCGGATTATACACTATGGGTCAATGGAGAACTTGCGGCATTCGGGCAATATCCGTGTTTCCCGGATTATAAGGTCTATGATACGGTTGACATCAGCCGTCATATCCGGGACGGAAAAAATACTCTTTGCATTCTGGTCTGGTACTATGGCTTTGATTCGATGACCTATATCCGGGATGAAGCAGGTCTTGTATTTACCTTATCAGCAGATGGGGAGGAGGTGCTTTCCTCTTCGGAAAAAATTCTCTGCCGCCCCGACCGGGGATATATCCGGGGGAGGGCAATCCCGATTACCACACAGCTTGGCTTGCGGTACGGATTTGACAATGCG
>SVJN01000058.1 GCA_015068965.1 Oscillospiraceae bacterium | reverse complement strand
CGAAGCTGTTTGATTCATTATTCTACAATTTTTGTTTGTATATCCTTTTCCGCCAATGCCTGCTTCCATTCTTCATCCAGTTGAATGTCAGTAATTAAGCAATCAATATTCTCCAACGGAGCCAGGACAGAAACACCCATCCTGCCAAGCTTTTTCCGGTCACAAAGGAAGATAACCGACTCGGAACAATCCATCATGGCACGTTTTACTTCCATTTCTGCCTCAGAATGCTCGGTCAAGCCTCTTGCAAGGGTAATACCAACACAAGAAAAGAAGAATTTATTGGCAAAATAGTATTTACGGATGGTTTCCTCTACCATTCTTCCCTCGTAGGAAAGATTTTTCTTCAAGAGTCTGCCACCGGTGCAAATTACCTTAATATTTTCGCATTGTGAAAGCTCTGCCACAACACGTTCTGCATTCGTAATCACCGTAACCGAGCGCTTATTCTTCAGATTTCTGGCAACGTGCAGACTGGAGGTGCTTGCATCTAAGAAAATCGTTTCACCGTCACGCACCATGCTTGCTGCACAGATTCCGATTTTTTGCTTTCCTTCAAAGTTTACGGTCTCTCGCTCATGCGTACTCATTTCCGCATCGCTGTTATCCTCAACCAAGGTTGCACCGCCATAGGTACGGATTAAGATTCCCTGCCGTTCCAGCTTTTCCAGATCTCCCCGGATGGTTTCGGTTGTAACATCAAACTGCTTGGCAAGCTCTAACACCAGCACACTTTTATTTTTCTGAATCAGCTGTTCGATTTGGTTTCTTCTCTCAACTGCTAACATATAAAAACTCCATTCTGCCACACCGGGCATTTGTCGTTCATATTTTTAAATGGTTTCCCATAAATCGGGATGCGGATTTGCAATTACTTCGGTGTTAATCAGAACACCCGATTCTGCCGCAAGCTTTGCGCCTGCATCAACTGCCGCCTGCACATCTGCGACATTTCCGGTCATGGTAACAAAGCATTTTCCGCCCATACCACGTGCAACCCGGATTTCTATCAAAGAAACAACTGCCGCTTTTACTGCCGCATCTGCCGCTAAGATTGCGGATGCCGCTGTAAAGGTCTCGATGATACCGAGTGCTTTTTTCTCAAATGCAGGAACAGTAGCACACATTGCACTCATCACATTTTCGCCCAAATTTCCAATCACAAAGCTATCAATGAGTGCATCATCGGCAATTCGCTCGGCACGTTCTGCCGCCGCCTGAATAGAGGACAAATCACCGCCGAACACCGTGACATATTTTCCAGGGCAAACAGAACCCGACTGCAGAAGGGTAATGCCTGCACATTTTAACATTTCATCTGTAATCCGAATGCCTTTGCTGACATTCTTTACTTCAATCAAGCCGATGGAATTCATCCGGTCTCAATCCTTTCTATCAAAAACACCTGTCAGTTTGCAGAAATAACAATTGCAGATGCCGTAATTTCTGTTACAATTCCGTCAATGGATGCATGAATGGTTGTTCCGAGTGCATCCGGAGAAGTCTTGGCAATCGGTGTACCGCAGGTTACCTTTGTTCCGACCGAAACAATCGGCTCTGCAGGCTTGCCCAAGTGCTGAGACAACGGAATCTCTACCCGGTCTGGATGAAATTCAATATACTGACGGACAATCTTTTCCTTCACATATTTGCGGATACCCAACCGGTCAATCAATCTGTCCGACGAAACAAAACGGCTTTCCCGCTCCGGTCTTGGCTTTGGCGCCTCCTCAGACGGCTTCCGACGGTAGCCCTGCTTTGCAAGCTCGCCCTTGACCGCAGTTGCAATCGCCTGCGGATTTAACATCTGTTGACATCCGATGACGGTACAGATACCGCATCCGCAACACAAAGATGCTTCTAAAAAGCTATCCGCATTCTGTACCTCACCATGCGATGCCGCACGCAAGGTCTTATCCACATGAATGGAATATCCTAATAAATGTCTGGGACAGACATCGGTACACATCTGGCAGTTACAGCACGCGGCGGATGCCTGTTTCAGTGTAACAGAAATCGGCATCTTCCGGCGTTGAATTACACTATGTGTTTCCGGAAACAGTAACAATCCCTTTGTTGTCTTCGTAATAACGGCAGTCTCTAAATCAACCAGCTTACCCATCATCGGACCGCCGGCAATGACTGCACAGTCTTTTGCATCAATTCCGCAGGTTTTTAAAACATCCTTGATTTTCATACCAATCGGAGGCTTTACTGTAATAGATTCCTTGGTATCTCCGCCGATACTGATATGCTTTTCGTAAACCGGTTTATGATAATCCAATGCACAGTGGATGTTATAAAGGGTTTCCACGTTGATTACCATAACACCAATCATCACGGGAACACATCCCTCCGGGATGATTTTTCCGGTTGTTTCATACACTAAAACAACCTCGTCACCGGCAGGATAAATGTCAGGAAAAGTGCGGATTTTGATATTCTCCGGCAAGGTTTTTACAATCTCCGGGTCCATCAGACCTACATTTTTTTCCTTGATTCCGATGAAGGCTTCCTCTACCTCCATCACCTGCATCAATGTATATAAAGTGTCGATTAATGATCTGAAGTGCTTTTTTAAGATATGGTGGTCTGTCATGAGCAAGGGCTCACACTCAGATGCATTTACAACAATCTGTTTGACGTCTTTAGAAAACTTTTTATGGGTCGGAAATCCTGCTCCGCCGGCTCCGACAACACCGGCATCAAATACAATTTGCTGGAGTTCTGAAAGAGTCACGTTTCAATCTCCCTTCTTCCATTTGCGTATCAGCCTTGGTTTTCGTCTACGATGCCGACTATTGCCGCATCCACCGGTGCATCTGCACGGTCGATTCCAAGACGTGCCGCACTTCCGGTTGCAACCAGAACAGTTTCTCCGATTCCGGCGCCTACCCCGTCAACAGCAATGAAATCACGGTCAACTAACTCATTATTTTCAATCGGCTGAACAATCATGAACTTGTAGCCAATCAGTTTTTCATTTTTACTGGTGGAAACAACGCTCCCCTTTACTTTTGCCATGATCATAATTATCAGTCCTTATCGTTCGATTTTTAAAATCTCTACATGGTCACCGGTTTTGATTCCGGCAGCATTTGCATCATCTGTATCAATGTGCATTTCGGTATTGAAATCCTCACGCACACGTACCTGCACATTATAATAACGTGTCGGCTTTGCATTCTGAATCTCAACATCAACAATATCATTGTCTACAATTCCATATTTTTGGGCGTCTGCAGGTGTCATATGGATATGACGGTTTGCAATAATACAACCCTCATTTAAGAAGACACTTCCCTTTGGACCAACCAACGCCATAGGAGCGCTTCCCTTGATTTCTCCGGACGGACGAACCGGAGGACTAACCTTTAATTTGAATGTATCGGTTCTGGAAATTTCAATCTGAGAATCGGAACGAACCGGGCCTAACACACGAACACCCTCAATACTACGCAAAGACGGACTTACCAGCGTAACACACTCTTCAGCGGCATACTGGTCTCCCATCAGATACTTTTTCGGGGTGAGCTGATAGCCTTTTCCGAACAGAGTTTCCAAATCTGCCTGGGAAAGATGAACATGGCGTGCCGAAACACCGACCTTAATGCCGGCATCCTCTTGCTCCTTGATTTTCTTGATTACATTTTCCACAACCAGATTGATAATGCTTGAATCGGTCATTTTGTTTTCCATAACCTTTCTGCCCACGAAAATTCATACTGTTTCCTTCTCCTGCACCGGTGGGCTGACAGGAAAATATGAGCATCATAACTGCAGGGAATGGCGTTCGCAAAAGAAACGAACGCCCATCCCCACACTCTGATTTTCTACCAATTACTCAGTAGATGATTCTGCTAATTAAAGAACCGGCAAAATCTTTTCTACATCGCCGTGCGGACGCGGAATTACATGAACAGATACCAATTCGCCAAGCTTAGAGCCAGCAGCAGCACCTGCATCAGTAGCAGCCTGAACTGCACCAACGTCGCCACGAACCATAACAGTTACCAAACCGGAACCGATTCTCTCTGTTCCAACCAGGGTAACGTTAGCAGCCTTTACCATTGCGTCTGCTGCTTCGATTGCAGCAACCAAACCTCTTGTTTCAACCATTCCTAATGCTTCTACAGCCATTTTAGTAACCTCCTAAAAATTTTTTACTTTGTTTTTTTGCCTCTTGTCGAGGGCTTTTTATCTGAAGCCGCTTTTACGGCTTTAGAGCTTTTTGTTGTTTTCGGTGCTGATTTCGGAGCTTCTTTCTTTTCTTCCACCTTCTCGGGAGCTTTTTCCTCCTCACCTAAGTGCAAAAACTTGAAAATCTCCGGATGCGGACGGGCAATTACCTCCGCCGCCTTCAAGCAACCGAGTTGTTTTGCTGTTTCCTGACCGGCTTCTACCGATGCAGTCACCGCAGACAATTCTCCTTGAATGACAATCGTCACCAACCGACCGCCGAGCTTACGTTCCGTTGCTACAAACCGTACATTTGCAGTTTTTAGCATCCGGTCCGCAACCATAATAGCGTTGCCGAGTGCCGATACTTCAATCAATCCTAATGAATCTTGCATTGGCACTTACCGCCCCTTTCTAAGATTAGATAGACGGCAGAATCTTTTCTACATCTCCGTGCGGACGCGGAATTACGTGCTGCGCAACCAGTTCACCCAAACGGCTTGCAGCCTGAGCGCCAGCCTCTACAGCAGCCTTAACGGCACCAACGTCACCTCTTACGATAACACTTACCAGACCGGAACCGATTTTCTCTGTTCCAACGAGTGTTACGTTTGCTGCCTTTGTCATTGCATCTGCTGCTTCGATTGAAGCGGTCAGACCTCTTGTTTCAATCATTCCTAAAGCTTCCATTGTACTTTCTCCTCTCAAATTATCTCATTTTTTACGTTATGCATTATTTTTGATATGTCCCAAACGGTCACGTCCAACACTTGAACGCAGTGCCATTTTTTCTGCATCCTCTGTCGGACGGGGGATGACATGTGCCTGAATCAGACCGGTACAGTTTCTTGCGGTTTCGCTTGCTGCGGCAACTGCCGCTTCGACTGCGGAAACACTTCCCTGCACCTTAACACACATAATTAAGGGAACTTCTTCCTTTTCGGCATTTGCCGGCTTGTTGGAGTCGATGGCAATTACCTTGACATCTGCCGCCTTTGCGGCAGCGTCTGCTGCCTTGATTGCACATACAAATCCGAACATTTCAATAATTCCGACTGCTTCCATGGCTTATATCTCCTTATTGATATAGGCAATCTTCAAGCCCTTTTGTGCTAAGTTCGTCTCTAATGCTTCGTTCATCTCGTCCAGACTGAACCGGTGCGTAATCAATTCCTTAATCGGCAGACCGATTGCAATTGCTCTCTTTAAGAAATCGAAGGTGGTTGCATAATCTCTTAAGGTATATACCCAGGAGCCAACCAATGTGATTTCCTTGGAGCAAAGGTCAAAGTGCGGATTGATTTGTGCGTCTCCGCCATTGATAAAGAATCCTAATTCGCAAAGGCCGCCGCCGCTGCGGATGAACTTGTAAATGTTGCTGTGTGCAACCGGAGAACCGGTACACTGGAATGCAAAGTCAGCATAGTAGCCGCCAAATGCGTCTTTTACTGCACCGCTCAATGCATCAATTCCCTTGTGGTTCATGAAGTTTACGGTCTTGTCAGCACCCATTCTCTTTGCAAACTCAAGTCTTTGTTCATTGCCGTCTACTGCGACAATGTTTTCAATACCGAGGGTACGCAGAACCGCGATACATATCAAACCAATCGGTCCACAGCCCTGAACAACCACTCTGGAATTAAATCTTAGAATATCTGTTGTCTTTGCACGCTCTACTGCGTGAATCAGAACGGCACACGGCTCAATCAGGATTCTGGAATCCAAATCCAGATCGCTTACATTGAATACGGAGGATCCGCCTCTTACCAATATGTAATCTGCAAACCAGCCGTTTAAGTGGATGTCATCGTCCGGAATCAGACCGTAAACATCTGCACCGCCAACGTTCTGCTTGTTCATATCAAACATGGTAATGTCGGGGTTGTCCTTGAAAATCATACAGGTTACAACCTTATCACCGATATTCAACGGTTTTCCGGCACTGTCCACCTTGACATTCTTACCCATCTTCACAATTTCGCCGGTACCCTCATGACCAAGTGCAACCGGGATTAAAGAGAAGGGGTCGTTTTTGTACTCATGTGCATCGGTTCCGCAAACGCCACAGCCCTCAACACGAACTAAGATATCGTCATCACCAAGCTCGGGAATCGGATATTCCTTAATTTCAAATTTGCCAAGCTCCGTCAGCATTGCAACTCTTGCATTCTTCGGGATTGCACCGCCTGCTTTGGGAGCAGAAGCCTTCGGAGTTCCCATCTCCGCCAAAACCTCCTGCACCAGACGTGCAATTTCTTGTTCGTTAATATTCATCGTGTCACACTCCTCATATGATTGATAGGCTGTCTACCAGCACACATCTTCTCTGTCTTGTAAAGCTTCTTGCAGAAGTGATTCCTTCTCCGGTCGGACCGGCAATGGTAAAGGTGGTATGACCTTCACTATTAAAACCAATTCCTGCATAGCTCGGTGCGTTCTTTACAAAGATTGTTGTGCAAACCGCCTTTGCATAAGCGGTCATATGGTCTACATTCTTGGAATGTAAATGTGCCGTATGACGGTTTCCATGCTCTGCCTTAACCGCCATTTCCATTGCATCCTCAAAGGTTTCGCAACGGACAATCGGCAGAATCGGCATCATCAGCTCGGTTTGTACAAACGGGTGAGAGAATTCGGTTTCACAGATAATGCAACGAATATCGTCTGTTGCCTGGACACCGATTTGTGCAAGAATCTTCTTGGCATCTCTTCCGACCCAATCCTTGTTAATGGTTTTCTTCACAGGATCACCCGGCTTTTTGGGCGGTACATCGACCAAAACAACCTTTTCTAACTGAGCAATCTGTTCCTTGTTTATCAGATATGCACCGTTTTGCAGCATATAGTGAATCATTTCATCTGCAACAGAGCGGACAACGAAACACTCTTTTTCTGCAATACATGGCAGGTTATTATCAAAGGTACATCCGTCGATAATATCCTTTGCCGCCTTCGGAACATCGGCAGTTTCATCCACAACAACCGGCGGATTTCCTGCTCCGGCACCGATTGCCTTTTTGCCGGAGGACAACAGCATTTTTACAACGCCGGGACCGCCGGTTGCAACCAGCATTCTGACCGAAGGATGATTTACCATGGTATTGGAAGATTCCATGGTCGGATTCTTGACTGTTGCTACGATATTCTCCGGACCGCCTGCCGCTAACACTGCACGGTTTACTAAGTCTACTGCATAAGCAGAAATCCGTTTTGCGTGCGGATGCGGGTTAAAGAGAACCGCATTGCCTGCCGCCAGCATACCGATACTGTTACAGATAACGGTACAGCTGGGATTGGTGCTCGGGGTGATTGCTCCGATGATTCCGTAAGGAGCCATCTCAATCAAGGTCAGACCTCTGTCCCCCGAAAGCGCTCTGGTTTCTAAATCCTCCGTTCCCGGAGTTTTATCAGCAACCAGATGATGCTTCAAAATTTTGTGGTATACATTGCCCATCTTGGTGTCTTCTACCGCAAGCTTTGCCATTGTTTCGGCTTCTTCATGCGTCAGACGTCTGATTTCGGCAATGATTTTTTCTCTTTGTTCTTTATTGTAATTGCGGAAAAGGGTGTACGCCTTGTTGCAGGCCTCAATCGCCTCTTCCATTGTGTCAAAAACGCCCAATTGCTTTCTTTGCGGTTCCTTTGCAGCCGGTGTAATATCCATTTCTGCAAGTACGCTCTTTACCAATTGTGCAATTTCTTTCTCATTCACAGTCTGATAACCTCCTTTCCAGGTATAAAGCAGCAAATTCTGCAAATGCAGTGTCTTCCTCTGCCGTACCTCCCGACACACCCACACCGCCGATGATTCTGCCACCGGCAATCAAGGGAGCACCACCGCCTAAGAGACACAACCGGTTCCGGTCGGTAATCCCGAGACCGTCTAAGCTTCCTCCGCGGGATTCCTCAAGTGCCGTCTGTGTCGGCATTTTCAGTGCTACTGATGTGTATGCCTTATCCTGCGCAATCTGACAGCTTGCCAGATATGCACCGGTCATAGAATGTAACAGCATCAGGTTTGCGCCTGCGTCGGTAATTGCAACGACAAGACGTTTTCCCAACTGCTCTGCACGCATTTCTACTGCCAATGATATTTCTTTTGCAAGGTTTAAGGTTAATTCCTGCATGACGACCGCTCCTTCTGCTTCTATTTGCGGTGCTTTATCCGCCTGCGCATTCCGAGCCATTGCATAGAGCAAATCACTCATCCGGTTTATGTAAACCAAGGTCAACGGACGGATTCTTCCGGTCTGCATTACCTTTGCTCCGATGCGCTCAGCACGCCGGATTACAGTTCTTGCAAAGTTAAGCTGTGCCGAAAGCGGAGTGGATGAAATTTGCGTGAAATCACAAATCGCTCCCGAATCATACCGGTCGGTCATTTCCTCTACCACACGGATACAGTCCTCGGTTACCGAGACCTTTCCGCCTGCGAGCTCACCCATTACCGAAATCATCTTTTTCTCGATTGCTTCAATATCCTTGCGCAAATCCTTTTTTCCGGTTTGTGTCTTCGCAATCCCAATCGCTGCACTAAACTCATCCAATGTGCCGATTAAATCAATCAGGGCATCTGCTTTGGAAATACGTTTTTGCGAGAGCGTCTGGGTATAACCCTTGTCGCCATAGCCTGTGTAAAGCTTTGTCTGCTCCATATCAGGGATTCCTCTTATTTATATTGTTCTAACACTTTTTTGGTAACCCGTGCAACGATTTCCTCAATCGAAGCATCTGAACCACAGCTGCAGCCGCCTGCTCCAACCTTTGCTTCTGCTTCAGACGGTGTTAAATCCTTTACTGCATCGCCGCCGGCATAGCAGGACGGACAAAGCTTTTCCATCGGGTGCTTACCGGATACGTTAAATTGCTTTCTCAAATCAATCAGCTTCTTTACTTCGCCGCAGGGGATTTCCTTTTCGCCGCCCAGCATGCGAGCATAGAAGAGAAGCTTTGCGTAAAATTCTGTAGATTCCATACGGAAGAATGCAGTGTTCAAATCACAACCAAAGCTCAATGCACCGTGGTTTGCCAAAAGCAATGCATCATAATCCTGCAGATAAGGCATCAGAGAATCCGGAATTTCCATTGTGGACGGTGTGCCGTATTCTGCAATCGGTACTGCGCCTAAGAAAATGATCGCTTCCGGCATAATCAGCTTATCCAGCGGAATGCCTGCAATTGCAAAAGAGGTTGCAATCGGAGGATGCGCGTGTACAACTGATTTTACATCCGGTCTTTCCTGATAAACTCTCAAGTGCATCTTGAACTCAGAGGAAGGTCTCCACTGATTCTGCTCCTTCAGATTTCCCTGACCGTCTACCTTACAAATCATCTCCGGTGTCATATAGCCTTTGCTGACGCCGGTCGGAGTGGTAAAGTAGGTATTGTCATCAACCTTAACAGAGATGTTTCCGTCATTTGCTGCAACGAAACCGTCAAGATAGATTCTTCTGCCAATTTCGCAAATTTCTTTCTTGATTTCGTAATCTGATTTCACCATAGTTTGTTACCTCCTGACCAGTTTCAAAATTGGTTTTTTTTTGTTTTTTTTGGTTTCTCCTTTGATTATAAACCAAAAGAAACAAAATGTAAAGGGTTTTTCTGAAAAAAACTGAAATTTTTCTGATTTTTTTTGAAAAAAATCAAAATTATTTCACAAAATACGATTTTTATCATACAAAGCGGCATTTTCACGATACTCTTTGGGGGTAACAGAAAGAATCTGGAGGAAATTCCGATTAAAGCTTCTGACAGATTGATAGCCGCATTCCATTGCACATTGCAGAATTGAATCCTCTGTATTATTCAGAAGATAACACGCCTTGCTGACCCGGTAGCGGTTCACGTATGTGTTATAGGAGATTCCGATAATCCTTTTAAAGCACCGTGACAAATAGGAATAGCTGTAGCCCGTTTTTTCTGCCAAGTCCCTGAGCTCACAGCTTCCGCTGTAGTTTTCCTCAACAAATCTGAAAATCCTCTGCAAAAGATTCTCTTCAAAGGAGTCGCTCATTAAATAGGAAGCGTTTTTTTCAAACTCCGCACAAATAAGATAAAGAATCCCTTTTTTGCGGATTGCCGGGGAATCATCATTAATTTTGTCCAATTCCTGTATCAGATAGCTGTCTATCATTACCCGGTTATCCACAGGCTTTCTTTTCTTATAATTGGAAGAATATGCCCGGACAAGCTCGGGAGAAAAGATACAAAGCATATGTCTGCTGTTGGTGCTTGCAATCGAATGCAGCTGATTCGGAAAAACCAACACAGCTTCTCCCTTTTTGAGATGATAGGAGGTTGTGTCTATATTCACCGTCATCTCGCCCTCCTGAACCGTAATCAGTTCAAAGGACTGATGAAGATGAATCGGAAAGCTAAAGTTTTTTCCATACTCCTTGCAAAAATATTCCGATATGCCGAAATGCTGGAACTGATAAAACAAAAAAATCACCCCGAGAACAAATTTTGTCTATATATTATATGTTTTTTTGTGTGGAATGTCAAGCTACCTATGATAGATTCTCACCATTTTTATTATCTCTTGCCTTGACATTTAAAGATGTCAGGTATATAATGAACGCAAAGAAAGCTCGAAAGGAAGTGCTGATTATGGAACCGACCTTAAAAAATTTCCGGATATTTCCTTCTGTCATAGAATCAAACAAGGAAAGTACCCTTCAGATTGTAAGTAATGATGCAAATTTTCTCTTTTTTGATGACCTGACTTATAAAATTGAAGTACATCCAATGGAGGAAAACGATGTCCCATACGGCGACCGGTTACATTTACTAAGCTACTATGACCAGCATCGGAAAACCTATGAGGTAAAACCGCAGAATGGTGTCATTTCCTTTTCCTACTTCTTCCAGGGGGAGCAGGAATGGAGAATCCACATTTTCTGCGAAGAATATGAAAAGCACCAGAATCCGCTTTACCAATACCAGGAACACTGTTGGGATTGGCTGGTGAATGCACCGAAAAACGGAGTTGTACTTTCGGTTTACTCAGTCGGTGCCGATTTACTTTCCCGGAACGTTCTCAGAGGAGATTTTCATTCACACACCGCTCTGTCGGACGGTTCAGAATCACCCGAAATGACGGCAGCAGGCTACCGCATGGCAGGCTATGATGTTTTGGCAATCACCGACCACTACCTATATAATACTGCCCGTCTGGTAACAGATAAGCTAAATATAACAACCGATTTTCAAGTGCTGACCGCAGAAGAAGTACATAATGGGTATATCGGTCAGTTCCACATGGTAAACATCACAAGTCAATACAGTATCAACGACATTTATATAAACGAACCCGAGCGAGTTGAACGTGAGGTTCAGGCATTAGCAGAAGAAATCACCGTTCCGGAAGGTCTGCCCCAAAAAGAATATCTGCACCGGGTATGGCTTTACCGGGCAATAAAAAAAGCCGGTGGGTTTGCAATCTATCCGCATCCGAACTGGCAGGTTAAACATCATTACCACACAGAAACAAAGATGAGCAAGGCAATTTTGGAAAACGGCCTTTGTGATGCATTCGAGGTGTTGGGCGGATGTTCACCCGAACAAAGAAATCTTCAGATCATGCTACATCACACATTGTCAACAGAAGGTACAAAAATCCCGCTTGTCGGCTCCACCGACGCTCACTCCGTTTTAAGCGGTTCGCTGTTCTGCTCTGCGTCAACAATTCTCTTTGCAGACAGCGACAAGCTGACCGATGCAATCCGGGACGGCTACAGCGTTGCAGTCGAAACAGAGCAAGGCGAAAATCCATTTGTTTACGGGGATTACCGTCTGGTAAAATATGTACATTTTCTGCTTCGCAACTACTTCCCTATCCATGACGAGCTTTGCCGGACCTCCGGCGAGGTTATGATGGAATATGTGTGCGGAAACCTGGAATTGAAGCAAACTGTCGAGGTTTTAGAGAAACGAGTCCATGATTTTGGCGAAAAATTCTTCGGCAAACAAGCTAAAAATTGATAAATTTTAAAAATATTGAAAAAAATGCTTGCAATTTGGAAAAACTCGTGTTATAATCTATATTGGTTTTTTATGAACCGATTATCTTATAAGGAGGGAAAGAAATGAAAGAAGGAATTCATCCCGATTATAAGCAAACAACCATTAGATGTGCTTGTGGCGAAGTAATTGCTACCGGTTCTACAAAGGAAGATATTCAGGTGGAAATCTGCTCAAAATGTCATCCTTTCTACACAGGTAAGCAAAAGCTGGTTGACACCGGCGGTCGTGTTGAAAAGTTCAACAAGCGTTTCAATCGCAACTAATTTTTGTTTTGTGTTTCGGAGAAACAAGAACGAAAACCTATGCTTAGTTGACCGAATCACCAACGGTTTCTCAGCATAAGGGGATGTTTGATTATAGGAGGTGAAAGAAAATGACAAAAGAGCGTAAGCAAGAAATTATTGCAACGTTTGCAACTCACGAAGGAGACACCGGTTCGCCGGAAGTACAGATTGCACTCCTGACTGAGAGAATCAATCATTTGAACAATGAACATCTGAATGTTCATAAGAAGGATCACCACTCCAAGAGAGGTCTTCTGATGATGGTTGGTAAGAGAAGAAGCTTATTGAGCTACTTAAAGTCACAGGATATCGAAAGATACCGTGATTTGATTGCAAAGCTGAATCTTAGAAAATAATACAAAAAGGCAAGCGGGTTTTTCTGGAATTCGCTTGCTTTTCGTGTATATCACCGCATTTGCGGGAAAAGTAACAAGGGGTAAAAAATTTATTTTTAGCAAATAAACAGAGCAGTTTTATCAGAAAAAACTGTTGTGTCTATCTGCTAAAATAGAGCTTTTATCCCGAAAAATAAGTTGGCGTAACACGCCGGAAAAGGAGATAAGAAATGTTTAGAACTTTTGAAACAACACTTGCGGGCAGACCCCTTGTGATTGAAACAGGAAAAATGGCAGAGCTGGCAAACGGTCACTGTCTGGTACGCTATGGCGATACCGTTGTTATGGTAAACGTAACCGCTTCCAGAACCCCGAGAGAGGGCGTAGATTTCTTCCCTCTGAGCGTAGACTACGAGGAAAAGCTCTATGCAGTTGGTAAGATTCCGGGCGGATATATCAAACGTGAGGGAAAGCCGTCTGAGAAGGCAATCCTGACCAGCCGTGTCATTGACCGTCCGATTCGTCCGTTATTCCCGGGCGATCTGAGAAACGACGTTTCGGTTGTTGCAACCGTTCTCTCTGTTGAGCAGGACAACCCGCCTGAAGTTGCGGCTATGATTGGTACTTCCATTGCGTTGTCTATTTCTGACATTCCGTGGAACGGACCGATTGGCGGTGTATGGCTTGGTTATATCGACGGAGAATATGTCATCAACCCGACCGTTGCACAACGTGAACAGTCCCAGATGCTGGTTACCGTTGCGGCTACCAAGCAGAAGATTGTTATGATTGAAGCGGCTGCAAACGAAATCCCGAACGATGTTATGCTGGAAGGCTTGAAGTTTGCACACAAGACCATCATTGAAATCTGTGACTTTATCGAAGGCATTCGAGCAGAAATCGGTAAAGAGAAATTCACCTATGAAGCACACACTGTTAATCAGGAGCTGTGGGATGCAATCAAGGAAATTGCATACGAAAAAATCCAGTATGCTTTGGATACCGATGACAAGAACATCCGTGACGAGCGCATGGGCGTTATCACCGATGAATTGTTGGAAAAATTGGAAGAACAGTTCCCGACTATCAATGAAGAAATCGGCGAAATCTTATATAAGATGCAGAAAGAAATCGTTCGTGCATGGTTGTACGAGGGCAGACGTGTTGACGGCAGAGGCTTAGACGAAATCCGTCCGTTGGCATCTGAGGTTGACATTCTACCCAGAGTTCACGGCAGTGGCTTGTTCACCCGTGGACAGACTCAGGTTCTGACCATTGCAACCCTCGCACCGCTTGCAGAAATGCAACGCTTAGACGGTATTGACGAGGACGACAGCAAGCGCTATATGCATCACTACAACTTCCCGTCCTACTCTGTTGGTGAAACAAAGCCGTCCAGAGGCCCGGGCAGACGTGAAATCGGTCACGGTGCATTAGCAGAGCGTTCTTTGGTTCCGGTACTCCCGTCCGAAGAAGAGTTCCCGTACGCAATCCGTACCGTATCTGAAGTATTAAGCTCCAACGGTTCTACCTCTCAGGGTAGTGTCTGCGGTTCTACATTAGCATTGATGGCAGCAGGTGTTCCGATTAAACGTCCGGTAGCAGGTATCTCCTGCGGATTGATTACCACCGACGAAGGCTTTACCACCATGGTGGATATCCAGGGCTTGGAAGACTTCTACGGCGAAATGGACTTTAAGGTAGCAGGTACCACCGAGGGTATCACCTCCATTCAGGTTGATATTAAAAATGACGGTCTCCCCTATGAGGTCATTGCAGAAGCACTCCGCAAGACTCAGGAAGGCAGACTCCACATCATCAATAATGTATTGTTAAAGGCAATTCCGGCAGTCAGAGACCATCTCTCTCCGTATGCACCGAAGGTAAGCACCATGAAGATTGATCCGGACAAGATTCGTGAAGTAATCGGTCAGGGCGGTAAGGTAATTCAGAAGATTGTTGCAGATACCGGTGCAAAGATTGACATTGAGGATGACGGAACCATCCACATTTTCGCAGTAAACCAGGAATCCGGCGATGCTGCAAGAGAAGCAATTGAAATGATTGTAAAAGAACCGGAAGTCGGCGAAATCTATGACGGTCTGGTAAGAACCATCACCACCTTTGGTGCGTTTGTAGAAATCATTCCGGGCAAGGACGGTCTTTGCCATATTTCCAAGCTTGCAAACCG
>SVJN01000057.1 GCA_015068965.1 Oscillospiraceae bacterium | reverse complement strand
GAATTTTCCGCTTGCATCCGAATCATCTACCCGGAATACCTCGACTTTTGCATCAAAGCTGATTTCCAGAACAGAATCTCCCGCAGGAATGTGACAAACCTCTGCATAACCGTCCGGATTTTTTTCTGCTTTTTGTTCCTTTTCATTCAATGAAATCTGATATCCTGTTGCCCACTGCGGAATTTTCAAAAATACCGAGCGTTCCTTTTTGGATGAAATTTCAAAACGAATCTGGTGTCGGAACGGATAATATGTTTTTTCCGACACATGAATACCCTCTGCATCCAGACTGCAGGGACCGTATGCATTCATATAAAGATTCCCGTCATTGTCATGGAGTATCATGCCACGCACAAACTCCGGCACAATAGCAACTGCATTGACCGGACAGCAGGAAACCGGATAACAAGGTGCGTAAACCTGCATATCTACACCAGTTCCGGCAACGGTAGATGCATCGGTTGCATAAATCTGATTCGGAGCCGAGAGATAGGCGATTGCTTTTTCATCCTTTTTTCTTGCACCTTGTGCGGCGTTATAGAACTGTTCTTCCATAAAATCACCGTATTTTGCTTCGCCGGTGATGTAGGACATATAAGAATACATCGCATTGTGGAATGCAAAGGAGCAGTATTCCGATTCCCCGGTTGAGCCCTTCGGACCTAAATATTCCACATAGGAAACCGGGGCTCCGGTTGGCTGGACACTTTTTGCCCGTAACATGGTAATCATTCGTTCTGTCGCTTTTTTGTAATCCTCTTTTCCGGTTGCTGTGTATAATAAAGCCGGCAAACGTCCATTTGTGCCGACCGCCGAGGTGTGATTGGAAAGATAGTGGAAATCTTCCTCTAAATAGGTCTGATAAGAATTTTTAAAAATATCATGTCTGGTTAAAAATTCCTCGTACTCCTCTGCAAACGTAATCAACCGTTTATCTCCGGTATAGTAGTAGCAGAATACCATCGGTTCAATGATAAATCCGCCAGCATAGGAGGTTTTATTGTCCCCTGCCCAATTTTCACAGAACCAAAGCATACAACGATACACCGCATCCAATACATCCTTACGTCCGGTTGCTTCATAAAACGCAATCAGACCACGCATACAACACGCAGTTCCCCATGCATTATAATCCTCATAGCTTTTTGCATCCGGCTCATAATAGGTTCCTAAATATCCGTCTGCACGTTGATTTTTGAGCATCGCATCCACCCAATCGGTTGCGGTCTTTATCATATCTGCATCATTTAATACAAAAGCATGCTGAATATATCCGGTCCAATAGTTGCCGGAAATCTCTGCACCCCAACCCGATTGATCGCCATCGCCCCATGCCTCTACATAGGATTTGTTCACAAACGGGTCGGCAATCATGCCCGGCTCCAATTCGTGTAAATGCCCTGAGATTCCGTCTTTTCCCAAAAGCATCTGGTCTTTTAAAAATCCTTCTGCATGGATTTTCCCCAACGGGAAACGGTTCAATTTTTGGTATGTTTTCACTTTAACAACCTCCTTTTTCCTTATTGTAGCATTTCTGCAGGAAAAGTAAATAGAATATTCTCAGAAATATGGACAAAACTCAGATAAAATGTTATAATGCGGTGGGAGGGATTTTAGATGATATTTTATGAAATCACATTGCTTACTCCGCCGAAATTTATTTTTGCCTGCCAGGTGGATTTGGAAAACTATAACAATAAATTTCCAAATATTGACAATCTGTTGGAGTTTGCCGTTTGTGAGCATGGAGATGTTCTTTATGAATACAAAAGCGGCGAGAAAGAAACCGTCCATCCGGGAATGTTTATTCCGATTACAAAGGATATTCATTGCCGCACCAGTATGGCAAGCCCCGGCAGACAAAAGCACACGACTGTCGGCATTGTCGCAGATTATCAATTAAAAAAGCACGATACCGAAGCCTTTGACCGTGACGCACTCCGCAAGCGAATGGAATCTGCCAATATCATTTTGATTCCCTACCATTGGCAGCTCGGAGAACACTATGAAACGGTGTATCAGCTTTTGAAAAAAATAATTCCAAACGCCGTATCACAGCAATCGCAAAAGCAGCTTTTAGCACTGGGTGATTGGTATCGGCTTTCGGCTTATTTAACCGAAATTGTATTAAAAAAGTTAGATAATGCTAAGATTTTACAACCACCCTCTGCACTGCGTTATGCAGAGCAGGTGCAGGAATATATTCATGTACATTACCAGGAACCGCTGAGTGTTTCTGAGATTGCAAAGTATATCGGGATATCTGCCGGATATCTGCATACTGTTTTTAAATCTGTAACCGGCTACGGTGTTTTGGAATATATCAATCAGTATCGGGTTTGGCTTGCGATGCAGTATATAAAAAGCCGCAACCTATCATTAAAAAAGGTGGCGGCTTTGGTTGGTATTGAGGATGTGGCGTATATGAGTCGATTGTTCAAAAAAACTACCGGTGTCTCGTATCGGGAGTTTGTTGAACAGAAATCGCCGGCAGAATAAAAGCTTCTTGTTAAAGGCAAAAAACGTGCTTTCCGATTGTGCGGATAATTGGTCGGGAACGAATCCATTGATTTGTGGCAGTCGAGGGGTTATAATAATAGATTGCACCGCCGCTGGGGTCCCAACCGTTTAATGCATCACGGGCGGCACGGTAGCAGGAATCATTTACCGATAGGTTAATCTGCCCGTCATCCACAGCGGTAAATGCCCCCTGCTGGTAGATAACTCCGGCAATACTATTGGGAAAGGATGCGTGTCTTACCCGATTCAACACCACCGCCGCAATTGCGACCTGTCCTTCGTAGCTTTCGCCACGTGCTTCGCCGTTTACCACACGTGCCAGGAGATTTACGTTACTGTGATAGGAGGAGGTACTGCCGGTCGGTAATCCGATTGCAGCAAGGGTGGCAGGTCCGGCAATGCCGTCGGGGGTGAGTCCGTGCTTTTTCTGAAATTTTTTTACCGCCGCCTCTGTTTTTGCTCCGTAAATACCGTCCACATTTCCGTTTAAATAACCCCAGTTTTTCAATCGGGTCTGTATATTTCTGACCTCGGTTCCTTTTGAGCCGCGCTTTGATAAGGCATCGACCTGATGCGGAAAAATCAGACTGAGCACCGTAATCAGAATCAAAAATGTTTTTCTCATAATCTGTCTGTACCTTTCTGTCCGCTTTTTCGTGCGGTGTCTGTCTGCGGACAAGGACAGTTTCACCGATTTTGTTGCTATTCTTTCCGTTTTTTCAAAATTTAAACATATCAATTGCGGGAAAAGACATAGGAATAAAATCGGAGGTGTTTTTTGTGTCAGTTTATATCGTTCCATTCCTGTTTGCAACAATTCTGATTGCGGCGATTTATCGGCGTTTACCGGTTTACCAGATATTTTTAGAGGGAGCAGAGCATGGGATGCAGGTGGTTATCAGCATTTTTCCGACCATTCTTGCGGTGCTGACTGCTGTGGGAATGCTTCGTGCCTCGGGTGCTTTGGAGCTTTTGATACACATACTATCACCGTTGACGGAATGGCTGGGAATTCCGAAAGAGGTTATGCCGCTTGCCCTGATGCGTCCGATATCGGGCGGTGGCTCGTTAGGAATTTTAAGTGAGCTTTTCGGGCGTGTTTCGCCCGACAGTGAGCCGGGCGTGATTGCATCGGTGCTGATGGGTTCTACCGAGACAACCTTTTACACCCTTTGTGTATATTTTAGGAAAACAAGGGTAAAGTATACAAAACAAATTCTTCCTGCGGCATTGTTGGGAGATTTGGTAGGAATCCTTTGCGCCGTCTGGGTGACCCGGATGCTTCTCTTCCGTTAATTCTGTACACTACATCCCTTTTTTCAAAGAAAAATAAGGGTGATTGTGGAAAATTTAACAATTTTTATCATTTTTTCAATATTTACTTGAAATTCAGACGATTTTGCGATACAATATTATCCAAAGGGACTATGTCCGAAAACAAAAACAAAAGGAGTGCATGAGCATGTTAAGTAAGAAAAGTGTAGAAGACATTGCCGTATCCGGCAAGAGAGTATTGGTACGCTGTGACTTTAACGTACCGCTGGATGCAGACAGAAATATCACCGATGAAACCAGAATTGACGGTGCATTACCGACCATTCAGTACCTCATCGACAATAATGCAAAGGTAATTCTTTGCTCTCACATGGGTAAGCCGAAGGGTGAACCGAAGCCGGAGCTTTCTTTGGCACCGGTAGCAAAGAAGCTTTCTGAAAAATTAGGTAAGGAAGTTATCTTTGCGGCTGACGATACCGTTGTTGGCGAAAATGCAAAGAAGGCAGTTGCTGAAATGAAGGACGGCGACGTTGTATTGTTGGAAAACACCCGTTACAGAGCAGAAGAAACCAAGAATGTTGATGCGTTCAGCGAAGAATTGGCTTCTTTGGCAGATGTATTCGTAAATGATGCATTCGGAACTGCACACCGTGCTCATTGCTCTAATGTTGGTGTAACCAAGTATCTGGATACTGCTGCTGCAGGCTATCTGATTCAGAAGGAAATCGAATTCTTAGGAAATGCCGTAAACAACCCGGTAAGACCGTTCGTTGCAATCTTAGGCGGTTCCAAGGTTTCTTCCAAGATTTCCGTTATCAACAATCTGTTGGAAAAGGTTGATACCTTAATCATCGGCGGTGGTATGGCTTATACTTTCATGAAGGCTTTAGGCGAAGAAGTCGGCGATTCTCTTTTAGAGGCTGATTATTTAGATTATGCAAGAGAAATGATGGACAAGGCAAAGGCAAAGGGCGTTTCTCTGTTGATTCCGGTTGATACCGTTGTTGCACAGGAATTTGCAAATGATGCAGCTCATAAGACTGTTGAACGTGGACACATCGAAGCTGGCTGGCAGGGTCTGGACATCGGCGAAAAGACCATTGCACTCTATACCGATGCAATCAAGTCTGCAAAGACCGTTGTATGGAACGGACCGATGGGCGTATTTGAAATGAGTAACTTTGCAAAGGGTACCAATGCAATTGCACAGGTATTGGCTGAAATCGATGCAACCACAGTCATTGGCGGCGGCGACAGCGTTGCGGCAGTTAATCAGGCTGGCTTGGGCGATAAGATGACTCACATCTCCACCGGTGGCGGTGCTTCTCTGGAATTCCTGGAAGGAAAAGACCTGCCGGGTATCGTTGCATTGAACGATAAATAAGAAGGGTAAATAAACAAGATTCGGCAAGCGTTTTTAATGCTTGCCAATCCTATTTTGCAAATGAGAGAAAGGAAGATTACGATGGGAAAATATATTATTGCCGGAAACTGGAAAATGAACAAATTACCGAGCGAAACCTATGATTTCGTAAAGGAAGTAGCAGCAAAGACCGCAGGTGCGGCTTGTGAGGTTGTATGCTGCACACCGTACGTTTGCTTAGCAGAAGCAGTTCGTGCGGCAAAGGGTACACACGTAAAAATCGGTGCAGAAAATCTCCACTTTAAAGACAGCGGTGCATACACCGGCGAAGTAAGTGCAGATATGCTGTTGGATTTGGGTGTGGACTATGTAATCATCGGTCACTCCGAAAGAAGAGAATACTTTGCAGAAACCGACAGCACTGTAAACCAAAAGACCATCAAGGCTTTGGAAAAGGGCTTGTTACCGATTGTTTGTGTTGGCGAAAGCTTAGAACAGAGAGAAGCAGGCGTAACTGTCAGCCTGATTACCGACCAGATTAAAGCTGCTTTTGCAGATATTTCTGCAGACGATGCAAAGAAGGTTGTCGTAGCTTATGAGCCGATTTGGGCAATCGGAACCGGCAAGACTGCAACTGCAGACCAGGCAGAAGAGGTTTGTGCTGCAATCAGAAACGTATTGGCAGGTCTTTATGATGCAGATACTGCTGCTGCAATCACCATTCAGTACGGCGGAAGCATGAATGCAGGCAATGCCGCTGAACTGTTGGCAAAGGAAAACATCGACGGCGGACTGATTGGCGGAGCATCCCTGAAATCAGAAGATTTCTCCGTAATCGTAGCAGCTGCGAAATAATTCGAGAAGAAGGAATGATATCATGGCAAAAAGTCCAATTGCTTTAATTATTTTAGATGGCTACGGCTTGAATGATGCAACCGAAGGAAATGCGATCAAAGCCGCAAAGACACCGAATATGGACCGTTATTTTCAGGAATATCCGAATACCATTCTCTATGCAAGCGGCATGAGTGTTGGCTTGCCGGACGGTCAGATGGGTAATTCCGAGGTTGGTCATACCAATATCGGTGCCGGCAGAGTGGTTTATCAGGAATTGACCAGAATCACCAAGTCCATCACGGACGGAGATTTCTATTCTAACGAAACCCTCATGGGTGCGGTGGAAAACTGTAAAAAGCATGATTCTGCCCTGCATCTGATTGGCTTGTTATCAAATGGCGGTGTGCATAGCCACATTGAGCATTTATTCGGCTTGATTGAATTGGCACGCAAAAATGATTTGAAAAAGGTATATGTTCACTGTGTCATGGACGGACGTGACGTATCTCCGACCTCTGGTGTGGAATTTCTTGCACAGCTGCAGGAAAAGCTGGATACAACCGGTGTTGGCAAGATTGCAACCGTTATGGGACGTTATTACGCAATGGACAGAGACAATAACTGGAACCGTGTGGTCAAGGCATATGACGCAATGGTAAAGGGTGAGGGGCAAAAGGTAACCGACCCGATTGCCGCTATGAATGTTTCCTACGAAACCAAGGACGAAAACGGAAGCCTTCTGACAGATGAGTTCATCATCCCGATGGTTGTCTGTGAAAATGACGAGCCGGTGGCAAAGATTTCTGCAAATGATTCTGTTGTTTGCTTCAACTTCCGCCCCGACCGTGCAAGAGAAATCACCAGAACCTTTGTGGATGCTGATTTTGCAGGCTTTGCACGTACCTTCATGCCGCTTTATTATGTCTGCATGACACAGTACGATGCAAGTATGCCGAATGTTCAGGTGGCATTCAAACCGCAGACCTTAACCAATACCTTTGGTGAATATATTGCATCCAAGGGTCTGAAGCAGTTAAGAATTGCAGAAACAGAGAAGTATGCACACGTAACCTTCTTCTTTAACGGCGGTGTAGAAGCTGTATATGAAGGGGAAGACCGTAAGCTGATTGCTTCTCCGAAGGTTGCAACCTATGATATGCAACCCGAAATGAGTGCATATCCGGTCGCAGATGCTTGTGTGGATTTAATCAACGAGGACAAGTACGACTGCATTATCTTAAACTTTGCAAATTGTGACATGGTCGGACATACCGGCGTGTTAGAGGCGGCAATCAAAGCGGTAGAAGCTGTGGATGAATGCCTTGGCAAGGTTGTTTCTGCTCTGCAGGCAAAGGGTGCAAAAATCCTGATTACTGCAGACCACGGAAATGCAGACTGTCTGATTGATCCGGATACCAAGGATGTGTTCACTGCACATACCACCAATCCGGTTCCGCTCATTGTAATGGGTGCAGGCGATGTCAAGTTGAATCACGGCAAATTGGCGGACTTAGCACCGACCATGCTGGATTTGATGGGCTTGGATAAGCCGGTTGAAATGACCGGGGAAAGCCTGATTGTAAAATAAGGACATTTTATGGCAGACAAGCCTCTTTTGGAGGTTTGTCTGTTTTTTTGAAAAAACTATAGACGAAAAATTGTTTTTGTGATATACTAAAAACAATAGACAGAAAGTGAGGAAATATATCATGAATAACAAAATGAAAAAGATTTTTGCGCTGATGATAGCATCTGCATTGACTTTAGCAAGCTTTACCGGTGCATTCGCTGCAGAAACAGAAGAAGTGCCCGCAGAGGAAACAGCGGTAACAGAAACTGTTGCAGAGGAAACAGAAGCAGAATCTACAGAAGCTGCGGAGGAAGCGGAAGAAAAACCTGTAGAGGAAGTCGCAGAAGAAACCGAAGAAAAGCCGGTCGGAGAACCGACAGATGAAACCGGGGAAGAACCGGTAGCAGAAACAGAACCACAAGAACCGACAGAAGACCCCGAAAAAACGGCAGACGAGGTTGTATTTTTAGATATGCCAGACAACTGGACAACCCAGGCTTTAAAGAACGCAGTCAAGAATGGCTTGTTATTTGGAGAAGAGACAGCAGAAGGCATGATGGTAAAGCCGGACGACAATATCACCCGTGCACAGATGGCGGCAATTATTGTACGTGCATTCGGTGCAACCCAGACTGCGGATATTTCCAGATATCCGGACGTAGACCAGAACGCATGGTACTACACCGAGCTTTCCAAGGCAGTAGCAATGAATGCGTTCCAGGGTGACGGAAAGAACATGAACCCGAACAAGAACATTACCTTCCAGGAGTGCTTTACTGTTATTTCTCAGGTTATGTTTATGTCCTATGACGATACAACCTGTCTGGATGTTTTTTCTGACCGGGCAGAGATTGCTGAATGGGCAGTTCCGTATGCAGCTGCAATTGTCGGAAACGGTTACTGGGACGGTATCGACGGAAAGCTTCTGCCGACCACCTATATTACCCGTTCGCAGTTTGCGGTACTGATGGATAATCTGATTCAGATTTATATTACCGAGCCTGGTACATACTCAGAGTTTGACAAGGGAACGGTAATGGTTAAGAGCGATGAAGTTATTATTTCCGGAACAAAAATCCAGGGTGGACTGATTGTCGGTGATGCGGTTTCCGGCACAGGATTTACTTTGGTAGATACCTATGTGGATGGAATTCTGACCGTTCGTGGTGGTGGACATAATGTCCATATTACTGAGAATAGCTCGGTAGGAAGAACCCATCTGGTAACACCGGAATTGACCGTTACCTTTGATGGTACCTCGGAATCCAGAAATGGCGGTTGGACTTGCCATAAGACCGATAAGGTCAAGCTTGGAGGAATTTTGCAATAAGAATTGGATTGGAAAAGCGAGAAGGTCGGGAACAGTTTTGTTCCCGCCTTTTTATGAGTCGGAGGATTTATGTTTAAATTTTGCTATGAAACCCGATATGGGGATTACAAGGATTTTGCAGAAATTAAGCCGGGAACGGTGCTGGATATCATTCAGGATATTGCAATCCGGGATTCGGAACGATGTGGCTACAGCTTAGACTGTTTGCGGGATTTAAACCGTGCATGGCTGATGCAGGGAATCAATGTCCGGTTTGAACAACCAATTCGTACCCACATTCCGATTGAGGCAGAAACCGCCGTCAAACGGTTCCGGGGCGTGACATCGGAGCGATGCACACGGCTTTATCAGGAAGGAGAACCGGTTGCAAAGGCGGTAGCACATTGGTTTTTGTTTGATACAGAGCAGATGCGGATTTGCAAGATTCCAAAAGAAATGATAGAAGCATATGAATTTTATGATTTTGAGGATTCCTTTTTTACTTACCAAAAGCCGGAGATGGATGAGACGGCGACGGCAATGCGTACCATTGTTGTATCAAACAAAGAAATTGATACAAATTATCATCTGAACAATCAAAAGGGGGCAGAGCTATTGATGGATGCTTTGCCTTATGATTTTCCCATCCGGAACATCAGCCTGCTTTACAAAAAGACGGCATACCTTGGAGACGAGCTGGAGCTATGCAGAAAAGAATTGCCGACGGGCTATTACGTGCATTTGCAGACCAAAGAAAAAGAAATCTGTGTTGCCGGTATTTTTGTAACGGAATAACAACAAAAACATCTACGATTCGTAGATGTTTTTGTTATGTAAGTAGAGAAATTTATCTGATTCGTAGGTTTACAATTTCCAAAAAGGATGATAAAATAAAAGAAAAAGCGAAGAGAGGGATTTTATGAACGTACTCAGATTGGGAAATACCATTGCAAAGCTCCGGAAAAAGCTGGGTCTGACACAATTACAGCTTGCTGAATTGCTCAACGTCAGCGACAAGACGGTCAGCAAATGGGAAAATGGCGGCGGATATCCGGAAATCACCATTCTTCCGGCAATGTCGGAGATTTTTGGCGTTACAATTGATTATTTATTAAAGGGAGAAACGCAGGGCATTGCCATTGCAGGAAATATTTTAGTAGACATTGTCAATGTTATTGACAAGTATCCGGAAAAGAATATGCTTGCGAATATCGAAAGCAGTATGCTGGCAGTCGGCGGTTGTGTGCCGAACACCATTATTGATATTGCAAAGATGGATTCGGATATTTTCTTAAAAGCAATTGGTAAGGTCGGCAATGACGAGAACGGAAGATATGTTGTTTCGCAGATGAAAAAGCACGGAATTGATGTCAGCAGCGTGATTGTGGATGAACACGTACCGACAGCGCAGACCAGTGTTATGACAGAAAAGTCAACCGGTGACCGGACATTCTTCTACACCAGCGGTGCAAATTCCAGCTTCTGTGTTGAGGATGTGGACGTGGACTCTCTGGATTGTCGGATTTTCCATGCCGGATATATTCTGCTTCTGGATGCTTTGGATGAGGAAGACGAAGAATACGGAACAAAAATGGCTCGTTTGTTGCATAAGGTGTCGGAAAAGGGAATCAAGACGTCAATTGATGTTGTGAGTGAAGAGGGCGGACGTTTCAAATCCAAGATTATTCCGGCACTCAAGCATTGTGACTATGCAATTTTGAATGAAATTGAAAGCTGTAAGGTAACCGATCTTTCACCTTATCATGAGGATGGCAGAGTTCATGTGGAAAACATCAAGAAAACCATGCAGGCATTTTTGGATTATGGCGTGCGTGAAAAGGTAATTGTACATTGTACCGAAGCAGGATTTTTGTTGGATAAGAGTGGTGCCTTTGTTGCGGTTCCGTCTTTGGAATTGCCGGATGATTATATCAAGGGAAGTGTTGGTGCCGGAGACTCCTATGCAGCGGCTTGTCTTTACGGTCTTTACAAGGGTTACGACGATCAGAGACTTTTGGAATTTGCAGCAGCCGCCGCCGCTTGTAATTTGTCTGCATCCGATTCTATCAGCGGAATGCGTTCAAAAAGCGAAGTGGAAAAATTAAATACCATATTCAAACGGAGGGAATTAAAATGAAGCGGTCAACCTACAATGAAATGGAAAAAAGAGCAAGAGAATATTTCAAAAAAGCCGGCATTGTTGTCCGTGAGGATGAGCCGGTAGAGGTCAGCGATTTTGGCTTGGACATTATTGAGGAAGTCGGATTACAGCTTTGTGTCTATATCAATACGGAGCGTGTGTGCGCAAAGGAAATGGTTCTGCTTCCGTATCAGACCTGCCCGGAGCATAAGCACGTAGATACCAATGGTATGGAGGGAAAGGAAGAGACCTTCCGTTGCCGTTATGGTAAGGTTTATTTGTATGTTGCAGGAGAAGGAAACAAAGAGGAAATTCAGGCAAAGCTTCCGGCAACAGATACCACCGTTTACCATGAAATCATTCTGAATCCGGGTGAACAGTATACCATTATGCCGGGAACCTGGCATTGGTTCCAGGGCGGTCCGGATGGTGCAGTCATTTCTGAATTTTCCACCAAGAGCACCGATGAAACGGACGTGTTCACTGATCCCAAAATAGTCAGACAAACGGTTATTACTGATTAAGCATATACAAAAGTGAAAAATCCCCTTAGCATAGCGCTTGAAATATTTGTTATTTCAAGGAGTCTACTCTAAGGGGATGTCTTTTCAGAATGATTTCTTTTGTTCCAGTTCCATTAAATATGCCCGATCCTTTGGTGTCAGTTCTGCTTTTTCCAATAAATCCGGACGTTTTTCTTTTGTAATTCGTAAGGATTCGCGGCGTTTCCATTCTTCAATTTTCGCATGATGTCCGGAAATCAGCACGTCGGGGATTCGCATTCCCATAAATTCCTCCGGTCTGGTGTACTGCGGATATTCCAAAAGTCCTGCAAAATGGCTTTCATTTTCATAGGAGCTTTCCTGCGACAATACCCCCGGAACCATCCGGGAAACCGCATCAATGACAGCCATTGCCGGTAGCTCGCCGCCGGTTAAGACAAAATCACCCATCGAAATTTCTTCGTCTACAATTAAATCAAGCACACGCTGGTCAATTCCCTCATAATGTCCGCAAAGCAGAACGATATGCTCCATTTTGGAAAGCTCTACGGCTCGTTTCTGGCAAAAGGGTTTTCCCTGCGGTGACAAAAAGATTGTGTGCGGTTTTTTCTTGCACCCTGCCGCTACTGACTGATATGCATCATAAATCGGCTGAGGTGTCATCAGCATTCCACCGCCTCCGCTATAGGGATAGTCATCGGTTTTCCGGTGCTTGTTGGTCGAAAAATCACGGATATCAATAAAATGCATTTCTAAAAGGTTTTTCTTTCTTGCCCGTGCGATGATGCTGTCTCCTAAGACTGCTTCAAACATTGCGGGGAAGAGTGTCAATACATCGAATCGAATCATATCAATCATCCAGACCTTCCATCAGGCGGACAGTGACCTTTTTTGCTTCTAAGTCAACCGACAGCACAACCCCGTCAATGACCGGAATCAAAAAATCCTTTGCACCCTCACGTTTTACCACATAGACATCGTTTGCACCGGTCTGAAGAACATCGGAAAGTGTTCCGATTTTGTTTTCTTCCTCGTTCACCACACAAAGACCGATTAAATCGGTAATATAATAAACACCCTCCGGCAATTCGCCCAAATCCTCACGGTCTGCCAGAAGAATACTATTTTTCAATAACTCTGCTTCCTCAATCCGCTCTAATTCTGCAAACTTTATAATCAGATTGTTTTTCTGATACTTGATATTGCGGATAGTCAGCTCTTTTTCGCCTTGTCTGTTCTTGATAAATACCCGTTCCAAATCCTCAAACACGTCCGGTGTGTCGGTCCAGGGCATTACCTTGACTTCACCTCGTAATCCGTGGGTATTGATAATTTTTCCGACTTCAATTAAATTCATCTGCCTGTCTCCTTTTCTGGCATTACAGCATCAGGCTGCCAACATATGCCGGCAGCCTGACCCAAATCATTATTGAATAATGTCAACAACAACCCGTTTTTCTTCACGGCTTGCCGCTGCCTTGACAACAGTTCGGATTGCCTTTGCAATACGTCCCTGCTTGCCGATTACTTTGCCCATGTCAGAAGCCGCTACCTTGAGTTCCAATACAGTTGCATCTTCTTTTTCAGTAACTGTTACGGTAACTTCCTCCGGCTTTTCAACAAGTGCCTTTGCAACAATCTCTAAAACCTCTTTCACAGTGGTCCCTCCTTAGATAATGCCGGCTTTCTTTAACAGAGCCTTTACAGTATCGGTCGGTTGTGCACCGTTTCCGATCCAGGTCTTTGCCTTGTCAGCATCAATGTTTACGGTTGCGGGATCTGTCAGCGGGTTATAGGTACCGATTTCCTCAATGAATCTACCGTCTCTCGGGTATCTGGAATCAGCAACAACAACTCTATAGAAGGGAGCCTTCTTTGCACCCATTCTTCTTAATCTGATTTTTACTGCCATCTTGTTTCACCTCCATAAAATCTGCTTTTTTATATTTTAGAACAAATATACTTTGTTACTAAACAATGTTACATGCCACCGCCAAGCTTTTTCATCCGCTTTAACAGCTTTGCCTGCTTGGGGCCGGAAAATTCCTTCATCATTTTCTTCATCTGGTCAAACTGCTTTAACAGCTCATTGACATCCTGCACCCGTGTGCCGCTACCCTTTGCAATCCGGATTTTCCGGCTTGCACCGATAATCTGCGGCTTTGCACGCTCTTCTTCGGTCATTGACCGGATGATTGCTTCGATATGCTTCATCCGCTTTTCGCTTTTTTCCATGTCCACCGAGTCGAGCATTTTCTTGTCAACACCCGGCATCATGCCGATTAACTGCGAAAGCGAACCCATTTTCTTAATCTGTTGCATCTGTGCTAAAAAGTCGCTCAGATCAAAGGTCTGTTTGCGGAGCTTTGCCTCTAATTCTGCGGCTTCCTTTTCGTCAAAGGTTTCTTGTGCTTTGTCAATCAAGGTCAGCACATCACCCATGCCTAAAATCCGGCTTGCCATACGTTCGGGATGGAACGGCTCCAAATCCGAAAGCTTTTCGCCCACCGATGCATATTTAATCGGTTTCCCGGTTACTTCCTTGACGGATAGTGCCGCACCGCCTCGGGTGTCACCGTCGAGCTTGGAAAGAATAACGCCCGAAACCTCTAACTGTGAGTTGAAATGTTCCGCAACATTGACTGCATCCTGACCGGTCATTGCATCGACCACAAGCAGGATTTCCTGCGGATTGACTGCCGACTCAATGTTCTGCAGCTCCTCCATGAGTGTTTCATCAATATGCAACCGACCTGCGGTATCTAAGATAACCGGGTCATTTCCATGCTTTTTTGCGTGTTCTACTGCTTGTCTTGCAATTTCTACCGGACTCACATCTGCACCCAGAGAAAATACCGGAATCCCAATCTGGTCTCCCAATACCTGCAATTGCTTGATTGCCGCCGGACGGTAAACGTCGCAGGCAACCATCAGGGGACGTTTGTCCCGGGTTTTTCTAAGATTCAATGCCAGCTTTCCGCAGGCGGTGGTTTTACCTGCACCCTGCAGACCGCAAAGCATATAAACGGTCGGCGGTTCTTTGGAAAAGGTCAGCTCCTCGTGTTCGCTGCCCATCAAAGCCGTCAGCTCATCACGCACAATCTTGATAATCTGTTGTGCCGGGGTTAAGGATTCTAAAATCTCCTGCCCGACTGCAAGCTCAGAAACCTTGGAAACAAAGCTCTTGACAACCTTGAAGTTGACATCTGCTTCCAATAGTGCAAGCTTCACCTCTCTCATGGCATCCTTGATGTCCTTTTCAGTCAGCTTGCCTTTGCCACGCAGACCTTTAAACACATTTTGTAATTTTTCACCCAAACTGTCAAATGCCATGTTCTCACCTCGCTATGCGTTTTGTTCCATATCTGATACAAGCTTTTCTGCCTCGTCAAGACACCGTTGTACCACCGGCGCCTGGGATGCTTCTCTCATTTTTGCAAATAACACACGCAACTGCTCAATTGAACGGTTCATTTCGCCGAATCGCTTGGCAACGGCTAATGCATCTTCAAATTCCAATAGCGACTGCTCGCCACGTTTGATAAAATCACGCACACCCTGCCGGGATATGTCCATGTGCTGTGCAATTTCTGCCAGGGAATAATCCTGGTTGTAATAAAGCTCCAGTGCCTCTCTCTGTTTTTCGGTCAATAACTCCTGATAAAAGTCCATTAACACGCTTACAGATAAATCTTTGCTCATCTTTTTCGCCACCTTGTAAAGTTAATTTGCTTTACAACTTCTCCATTTTACACTACTTTTTCTGTTTTGTCAATAC
>SVJN01000056.1:7149-15509 GCA_015068965.1 Oscillospiraceae bacterium | reverse complement strand
TACACTCCCTGCTTTTTGGGGATAGGAAAAAATGCTTCAGAACGAACAAACTGAGCCAAAACAAGGATTTTCTTTGTTTTGGGTTACCCGACGGCGTACGTGGGTACGCCGAGTGGCGAAGTTTGTTTGTAGCAAAAAGGTTTAAATTTTAGAAAAATCGAATAAAATGAGATTTTTCATCCCAATGAAAAACATTTTATAGATTATAAATTGTCTGTATTGCATATTATTATCGCCTTTTTGCGTTCTGGACTTTTTTTACATCCCCTTATCTCTCATCCTTTTGGCGAATAGGGGAGATGAATCGAGAAAATACTGCCCATTTCGCCTTCGCTGGAAACAGAAATGCTCCCGCCGTGGAGTAATACTGCCTCTTTTGCAATGGCGAGTCCCAATCCGGTTCCGCCGGTTTCTCTTGCACGGGAATCGTCCAAACGGTAGAATCGTTCAAAGATTTTGTCCTTTTCGGATTCCGGAATGCCGGGACCGTTGTCCTCAACCTTTACAATGGCTTCGCCCTTCTCAAGCGTCAGACTCATCTTGACAAAGCCGCCTTCGGGCGAATACTTGATTGCATTGTCTACAATGTTGTAGATTGCCTCCCAGATTTTGTCGTAGTCTAAGAGCATCGGCTCCATCATATCTGCCTCAAAATTTGTATAGAGTACAATGTTTTTTGCATTGGCATTTGGTGTGAGCTTTTTGCTGATTGCGTTGAGCATAACAATAAAATCAACCGGTGTCAGCTTGGGTTGACCTTCCTCAGAACCAAGTCTGGTCAAGGTCAGCAACCGTTCTACAATTCGTGTCAGTCGGTCTACCTCATCGCTCAGGTCTCCCAAAAAGTCACGAAGCATTTCAGGATCCGGGTTTTCGGTGGATACTACACTGTCACAAATCAGCTTGATGGTTGCAAGCGGAGTTTTTAGCTCATGCGATACATCCGATACGAATTTTTTTCGGTTTTCTTCCAGATTCTGAAGCTCCGAGCTCATAAAGTTCAGTGTTTCTGCCATCTGTGCAAGCTCATCATGTCCCTTTACCTTTACCCGGCGTGAAAAATCACCCTTGGAAATTTCTCTTGCGACCAGAATAACCTCGTCGACCGGAGAGGTAATGATATAGGACATTCCAAAGCTCAGCATACCTACCAAAACAATAATCAAGCCGGAGAAAAGATACAAGCTGGTCTTGATTGCCTTGACGGTATTATCTAAGTCGCTGATGGATTCAATCAAATAAACTGCCCCCAACACCCGTTCGCCGCGTTTAATCGGAACGCTGACCGAGAGCATGGTCATATCCTGCGCATTGACACGAACCGTCGAGGCAGGCTCTCCCGAAAGGGATTTTTTCAAAATATCACGGATAAAAACCTTCCCAATCAGATTTGCTTCCTGGTTGGTGTCCATCACCACCTGATAGGAGGGGTTGATGACAACATTCCGGATTGCGGTGCCGGAAAGCACCTGAATTACGTTGTCCTGTGCCTGCTGTTCATATTGCAGGTTTTCGTGCGGATTTACCAATTCGGCAATGATGTTCGCCTTTGCAAAAAGGCGGACTCGTTCATTTTCATAAAGGTTGTCCTGCAATGCGCCGATGATATAGATGCTCATCAGCACCAGAGTAATCATGATAACAATTCCATAGGTTGCCATCATGCTCCAACGCATGGAGGAGAAGAAGGGCTTAATCTTTTTTGTTGTAATAATAGCCAACACCCCATTTAGTCTTAATATAATCCGGCTCTGCGGAATTTACTTCGATTTTTTCTCTTAACCGACGGATATGCACGTCGACGGTACGGGCATCGCCCGGATAATCAAAGCCCCATGCGATATCTAAAAGGTTTTCACGGGTATAAACCTTGCCCGGATTTTTCAAAAAAAGCTCCAATAAATCAAATTCCTTGCTGGTCAATTCGATCACACGGTCGCCAATGGAGGCACGGCGGAAATTATAATTTAAGGTAATGTCGCCCGAAATCAGCAAATCCTTGCTTGTTTTAGGCGTGGGGTTTACACGGCGGAGAATCGCCTTGATGCGGGAGGTTACCTCACGCACGTTAAAGGGCTTGGTGATATAGTCGTCTGCGCCGTATTCCAGACCAAGGATTTTGTCGATGTCCTCACTCCGGGCGGTCAGCATAATAATCGGAAGGTTGGAAAACTCACGCACAGTCCGGCAAACGGTCAGACCGTCCATTTTCGGAAGCATGACATCCAAGAGCATTAAATCAATGCTATCGTCATGTGCCAGACGAACCGCTTCCTCTCCGTCAAAGGCGGTCACAACCTGATACCCTTCCTGCTCCAGATTATATTTTAGTCCCTTCACCAATAATTTTTCATCGTCAACTACCAAAATTTTCAATGCAAAACACCCTCCTCAAATTCAAAAATCAACTTAGTTACAGTATATCATTTTTCGGTTAAAATTTCTATAGTTTTTCAAAAATTCTTTTTTAAAAGAGATTGCAATGTAGAAAAACACTGCAATCTCTGTATATGGTTACATTTTTGAGCCTTTTGTTCCTTTGGCTCCGCCTAACTGAACCCCTGCCAAAACATTGGAGTCAAAGGTGTAAGTAATATTTTCTTGTTCACGCTGACGTTTTAGAGAAAGCTCAATCAGACGGTCCAAGAGCGCCGGATATTTCAAGCCGACCGGCTCCCAGAGGTAGAAAGAAAGTGAACCGGGAATTGTGTTGACCTCGTTGAGCCAGATTTCTCCGGTTTTGGTATCCTGCATAAAGTCAATCCGGGTTACGCCGTTACAACCAAGGCATTGAAAGGCATCGACTGCCATTTTGCGGACGGTGTCACGGTCTTCGGAGGAAATTTCAGCCGGAATCTTCCGCTTGAGTGTTGCCATTCCTTTACTGCCCGACTTTCCGCCACCGATATATTTGTCCTCAAAGCTTAGGATATCGTCGGTATTTACCGGCTCCTCGCACTCGGAGGCTTCGGCAAATTCAATGTCACCTAAAACGGCACAGTTGATTTCCTTGAGGTTTTCAATTGCACGTTCTACCAGAACCCGTTGTGCAAACCGGAACGCATTTTCCAAAGCAACCAGCAGGGATTTCCGGTCGCTTGCCTTGGAAATACCTACGCTGGAGCCTAAGTTGATTGGCTTTACAATCATCGGATATCCGATTTTCTCCTCCAGACGGTCAGCGACTGCATCGGGATCTGCATCGTATGTTTTGGAGAACAGGCATTCACAGTCTAATACCGGGATTCCGTTATCCTTCAAAACAGTTTTCATCACATATTTATCCATACCGACGGCAGATGCCAACACATCACAGCCAACATACGGAAGATTCATTGTGTGCAAAAATCCCTGCAGATTTCCGTCCTCGGTGTTGGTGCCATGTACAATCGGGAAAGCAACATCAATGTCCGAATGCACCTTTTTGGAAAGTGCTTTGATAGGATAATAGACAAGCTGTGTCCGATTGTTTTCACAAATCATAATCACACGACGGCTTTTTTTCAATAGTGCCGGGATGTTGGTATAGGCGGAAATTTTGCCGATATCCTCGCCGACATACATTTCGTTTTCCTTAGTCAGGTAAACCGGAATTACCTCATATTTTTCTTTGTTCATGGCGTGAATAGCCTGAATAGCAGAAATGATAGAAATCTCATGCTCCACGCTCTTTCCGCCAAAGAATACAGCTACTTTGATTTTCATAGTTATCTCCTTTCTGCCCGGACGGCAGTCTGATTACATATAATTATCCGGAAGGTCATTTTCCAGAAGAATTACCCGCTTCTGACCATTGGTGTTGATTGCGTATGCCTTTGTCAGCGCTTCGTTTATTGTTTCTGCAACATAAATCTTATCTGCAGGATACCCCGCATCGGTTAAGCCCTGATAGATACATTCTGTCTGCCGCTTTCCGACCAATATCACGAAATCGCAGACCGATGCGGCATTTTTTCCGAATTCGGCATTGCATTCATCCTGCTTTGCACCCAATTCTACCATGCCGGGGGTAACCAGGATTTTGAATCCGCTGATTAAGGAAAGTGTATCCAATGCCGCTTTGGTACCGCTGGGGTTGGAATTGTAGGCATCGTCAATCACCAGGGCATTTCCTTTATCCAATAACTGCAGTCGGTGCGGAACGCATTCTAATTTGCGAACCTGTGGCTTCAGAGCGGCAAGTGAAATGCCGAGCTGATGCGAAAATGCAATTGCGCCCGTGATATTTAAAACATTGTGCTCGCCAATCAGCTTGGTGGTGAACCGTTCGCATTCTCCGTCCGGTGTGCGTACCGAGAAGGAGGTTCCGGTTTCGTTGATTTCCAAATCGTATGCCTGATAGTCCGCCTTGTTGTGGATTGCATAAGTAATGTGTGGCTTCTGATATGCCACATCCGAAATATTCTTGTCGTCACCGTTTAGCAGAAGCAGACCGTCTGAGGGTAATGCATCTGCAAGCTCAAACTTTGTTTTCTTGACATTGTCGAGGGTGAAAAAGGTTTCTAAATGTTGCGGACCAATCGAGGTGATAATGCCATGCTGTGGGTCGACAATATCACAGATTTCCTTGATTTCGCCAACCTTTTTTGCACCCATTTCGCAGATAAAAAGCTCATGGGTTGCACGCAGAGAGCCACGGATTGTCATCACGACTCCCATCGGCGTATTGTAGCTTTCCGGGGTCATCAGTACATTGTATTTTGCACGCAGTAAGGTGTTTAAGTAATATTTCACACTTGTTTTTCCGTAGCTTCCGGTTACGCCGATAATTTTTAAATTCGGCATCTGCTTTAAAATCCGTTTTGCATCGTTGATAAAATGCTGATTGACAGCCTTTTCAATCGGCTTGTTGATAAAGTTTGCCGCGATGACTAAAAGTGGCGAAATTACATACCAGCAAAGCATCGCGATTGCAGTTGCTTGTTCCTCGTACAACAGTGCCGGAATCAGGATGGCAAGCAGGGTAAGAAGCGTTTCGGTAATCAACATCCGCTGAACACGTTTGGTATAAACCAACGGTTTTTTTGCTTTTTTCGGCTTGGTCCAGATTGCCGCAAGCACAAAAATAATCGGTAAGAATACAAATGAAAGCGTATTTGTCAGTAGAATGCAGATGAGTCCCAATAGAAAAAAGAAGGGGTTTAGCATCCATTTGGACGGATTTTTTCTCATCCAGTTCATCTGTGTTACGGTCTGGTAGGAATTGAGTTGAAAATAGTGCATAAACCGGATGGCGTTCATGCTCATTGCAGCAAGAAAGCCAAGTGCAGTCAGTATTGTCAATAGATTAAGCATCGCTTGAAATCCTTTCTGTTATAAAATTTCATTCACACCAAGGAAGGAGGCAATCACACGCAGGAATAACTGCGGTTGTTCCAGGAAGGAATAATGTCCGCATCCGTCAAAAACAACCAGACCGGCATCCTTGATTTCCTTTTCCATCCGCTTTGCATCAGAAAGCGGTGTTGCATCGTCCAGCTCGCCCCAGATTAAAAGGGTGGGAGACTGAATTTTTTTGAAATTATGTGATAAATCTTCGTTTACCACCTTGACCAGTGTTTGTCGCATCACGCCGGAGGCGGCGTTATAATCGGCAGAACCGTTTTTTCTGCGAAGTGTTTCCAGAGCATCGGGAAACAGCTTCTGAATGGGTGCAAGACCGAGGGTATGCTTGCAAAGCTTGTAGGTGTAAATCCGTAGATTTTGCATCAGCGTTTTTTTCGGCTTGATGCCGGCGGAGTCTACTAAAATGATTTTGTCGATGGTAAAGGGGAGATTTTCCTGCTCAAACAGCTTGAAAATCACCCGTCCGCCGAAGGAATGCCCCATCAGAACAACCTTCTGAGCATGATAATCCTTTAAAAATTCCAGTAAAAATTCGGTGTAATTTCCGACATCCCATGCCTCTTTCGGCTCCTCGCTTTCGCCAAAGCCGGGGAAATCCAAAGCAACAACCCGATATTTTGCAGAGAGCATCTGTGCGACCGGCTGATAGAGTGTACGGTTAGACCCCCATCCGTGCAGGAGAACAACCAAATCACCCTCGCCAAGCTCTGTATATGCAATATTGAGGCCCATGACAGTTTTATTCATATCTTTTCCTTCCTTTCTGTACCAAAGGAATTAAAACGTTTGTTAATATCATATGTACAACATCATATTATAGCACAAATTCCCGGTTTATTGCAATAGTTTTTGGGAAAAACAGCTATTTTTGTGTAGATTTATTCTGACCGAACCGGGAATCGACAAAAAATACGCATTCTCGTCATAAAATTTCCGATTTGCTTGATTTTGCCGGTTCTTTATGTTAAACTGGTATTGAGGTGGTTGTGTGGAATTAAAATATGAAAGTTTATCCAAAGAAACCGTGCAGAAAATGGAGGCAGACAGACAAAACAATACCCTGCCGAAGGTAGGATTTTGTGAAGCTGATGTTATTCGTCGGAGGGATAAGGAATCTGACCGTGCAAATATCATCCGGACAGCGTTTGTCCGAGATATTGATAAAATCATGCACAGTCCTTATTACAGTCGTTATGCGGACAAAACGCAGGTATTTTCCTTTTATAAAAATGATGATATCACACGCCGTAGTCTGCACGTTCAACTGGTGTCCCGGATTGCACGGACAATCGGTAAGACGCTTTGCCTGAATGCGGATTTGATTGAGGCAATTGCACTCGGACACGATATCGGGCATACGCCTTTTGGTCATGCCGGAGAAGAATTTTTAGACGAGCTGTTCTGTGAACATACCGGACGGCATTTTTCGCACAACATTCACTCGGTCAGGGTGCTTGACCGGATTTTTCCTTATAATATCAGCCTGCAGACCTTAAACGGAATTGCGGCACATGACGGGGAAATGGAGCTATGCGAATATCATACAAAACCATTAGACAGCTTTTCAACGTTCGATGAGCAGATGGAGGCGTGCTACCTGGACAAGCGGAATGTCCGGAAATTAGTGCCTGCCACCATGGAGGGGTGCGTGATGCGGATTTCTGATATCATTGCCTATTTAGGGAAGGACCGGCAGGATGCGGAACGGACAAATGTCATTGAAAACAGTCGGTTTGCGGACGGTGCAATCGGAACCTATAACGCAGAAATTATCAATAATCTGATTGTGAATATTGTTGAAAACAGCTATGGAAAGCCGTACATCAAAATGGACGAAGTGCATTTTGAGGCACTCAAAAAAGCAAAGGCAGACAATTATGAACTGATTTATAAAAACAGTACCGTCCGAGATGTCCTGCATCAGACAGTACAACCGATGATGGCAGAGGTTTATAAGCGGTTGTTCACAGATTTTGTGGAAGGGAAAAAGGATTCTCCGATTTTTACCCACCACATTGCATATGTGAACCGTGCACATTATCAGCATGATGTTCCCTATACAGAAACAGAACCGAATCAGATTGTGGTGGATTATATCGCAAGCATGACAGATGATTATTTTATCGATCTTTATGCTTATCTGTTTCCAGGGAGTAAGAAAAAAATTTTGTACAAAGGATATTTTGAATAAAGAGGAGTAGCAGGATGGGATTACAAGAAATTTTATTGGTCGCTGCGGCTTTGTTGCCGGCAATTGTACTTTGTATTTATACATTTAAAAAGGATCGGGTGGAAAAAGAACCGATTGGACTGTTGTTACGTTTGTTTTTATTTGGTGCTTTGAGTGTATTCCCTGCGGCACTGATTGAATCCGGGGTGATTGATGGAATTGATGCTATGTTCAGGCAAAGCTTTATCACGATGCCGGACGGTTCTGTGGAAATGAATACGGGTACATTCTATGTTTATAATTTTATAAAATACTTTATCGGTGTGGCATTGGTGGAGGAAGGTGTTAAGTTCTGTGTACTTGTCTGGGTAACGAAAAAGACAAAGGAGTTTAACAGCCTGTTTGATGGTCTGATTTATGCGATTTTCGTATCATTGGGCTTTGCGGCGTTGGAAAATGTATTCTATGTTCTGGACTACGGTTGGATTAATGCAATTCAACGGGCAATTCTTTCGGTGCCGGGGCATATGTTTTTCTCTGTACTGATGGGCTATTATTATAGTGAATGGCATATTACCCAAAAGGCAAAAGCAATGGAGCAACAACTCAAGCAGGATGGCTATATCAAAAAATCCGCACCGGAGTTCAGTGTTGCAAGAAGTAGGGTTCTTTGCTTTCTGATGCCGATTCTGGCGCATGGATTCTATGATTACTGCTGTACTCTGGGGGATACATGGTCTATGAGTATGTTCTATATCTTCATTGCCTTTTTGTACTGGTACTGCTTCAAAAAGATTCGTCTGATGTCTCGGGCAGATACGAGGGATACGAGCTTTGCAAAGGT
>SVJN01000056.1:0-7049 GCA_015068965.1 Oscillospiraceae bacterium | reverse complement strand
TGGATATTTACCTTTTCTACATTCAGCCCGGTCATGGTTTCAACGCTGTTTTTAACATTCTCCTGCAATTCCCAGGACAATTCGGGGATGCGGATTCCGTAGTCAACAATGATATAAAGGTCAATCACAGCAGTATTTTCTGTGATTTCTACCTTGACACCCTTGGACGGGCTTTTCTTAGAACTGAAAATATCTGCAATTCCGCCTGCGAGTGAGCTGTACATTCCTGCAACGCCTTCAATTTCGTTTGCGGCGATTCCTGCAATGGTAGCAACGACATCAACGGAAATCTTGATGTTTCCGATTCGCTCCTCTTGTACATTCTCTACCGGGATTTCAACAACTTCTTCAATCATATCGTTATTTTCCATCTTTTATTCCTCCTTGTATTTTCACAGAATTATTTTCCTGTTTTTATTATAGCAGACTTTTTGTAAAACTTCAATCTTATTATAAACTTTTTCAAAAAAAATTATTTCATTTCAACAATTTTTATGTTTTGCGGTGGCGTTTGGGTGTGTTCTACAATCAAATCCTTCAGCTTGGAAATGTCTTGCTCAGACAGATTGTCTTTTTTTACAATCAGCTTAACGGAATCGTTGTCAATGTAGACAGTCAGCTTGTCAAAGCCTTTTGCCTGGGCAACCTTTTCCAGCATACTCTCTGTTTCGATATTATCTGCAATCTGTAAAATCTGGTTTTGTGCTTTTTCCCGGATTTCGTCGTCAAAATCCTCGTTGGAAGCGGTACGGTTCAGAATTTCCAGCGATTTGGAACGGGAGTTTTCTTTTTCCATTTTTGATTCCGCAAAATAGTCACCGGAGGTTGGAGCGGTTTCCTGCTCCGGTTCTTTTTTCTCTTCTTTGTCTTCTTTTTGTTCCTCTTTTTTCTTGTCCGGCTTTTCTTCTGCTTCGGTTGTGGCGTTCACATATTGTGCCTCTCCTAATTTTTTGCCAGTCTCAGTATAAATTTCTCCGTCTGTGACTCGGATGGTGTCCTGATAGGACCAGTTCAGATACCCGGCAACTCCGATTAGGACCACAAGTGCCGCCGCTACAATTTCTTTTTTCTTCAAAATCATCATTTCTATTCTCTCCTTTAATATAGAATACAAACTCTGTGTGCCGCAATATCCATTGCAGTTACCACGGCATCATGAATTGACTTTCTGACTTGTGCATCTCGTGCGCCGTCAGCAAGCACAACCACCCCCTTCACCTCCGGATAGATTTCACGCAGAACAAACGGACTTCCGTCGGATAATACGACTGTTTTTTCTTCGTCTTTTTCGCTCCCCTGCGAGGCGGTGCGTTGACTTGTTTTTTTCTCGAAGGCAAGGTCTTTTTTCTGGCTTGTGTAGTAAGTGACCATAACATCTACCCGCCCGATTCCGTCGATTTCGGAAAGGATTTCTTCTAACCGTTCTTCTTCGGAAAAAGCGAATGTATCAGAGGGGGGATGCTCCGGTTCTGCTCTTTTGCCTGAAAGCAGCATGATTGCAACTCCAATGATTAATATGATATAGAGATAGCTTGTATTCCGGATTTTTAAAAACAATTCCTTAATCTGCACAGAGAATCACCTCATCCACATCATAAATATAAGCAATCCGTTCCCGGATTTTTTCCGGAAGATTTTTCCCGGAAATAATAATTTTCGGAATGCGGAGTAAATTCCCGGCATCATCGGTTTCGACCATTGCTTCAACCGAAACGTCAACCAAAAATTCTGATAGAATCCGTTCCCGGATGTCTGTGCTGAGATTTTTTGAAAATTCTTTCTGAAGAAGCTCTGCATAAAGCTGTGTCCCTTGTGATAACTGTGCTTGTGCCGGTTGATAGTCTGCAAAGAAATCAATTTTTTGAAGTCTTGCAACCGGCTCTAAAAGAATAGCAAGCAGGAGCAGACCGGTGACGATGCTCATGTATTTTTTCCAGCCTTTTGGTGCAAGCATATCGCAGAATGTGACCAGCAGGGCAGAGGCGACAATGCGAATCAGATAAGCTTTCATGGGTTCTCTCCTTTATGTGGTGGCGGCAATCATGATTCCGATGCAAATGATAAAAAGCATGGAAACGGTCAGTACCATTGTAAAGACAGTTGTAACAGAGCCGGCAATATCGCCTAACATATCTCCGACACGCTTGTCGGTCAGGGGTTCTGTAGCAGCGGCACAGAGCTTGAGCATCAGAAGCATAACAAAAATTTTCAGAATCGGAACCGCACAGATGGAAATGACACAAATCAATCCGGCGGTACCGACTGCATTTTTCATCAACCTTGTTCCGCTGAGGACCGTCTCGACAGTATCGGAAAGCAAACCGCCGATAACCGGAACAAAGCTACCAACGGCAAATTTGATTCCTTTGGCGGTCATGCTATCCAGCACCGGGGCGGAAAAGCCGTAAAGAGCGGTAATCCCGGTAAAAAGCGTCAGGGCGGCGGTCAGAATCCAACGTGCAAACGAGCGGATTAGGCGTGTGGCATTGGAAAGCTGAATCCGTGGTGTAATATGCCCGATGATGCCAAGAATTGCGCTGAAATAAATCAGCGGAATCAGGCATTTTTCTACCAATAACGAAATGCAGTAAACTGCGGCGGCAAGCACCGGATGAAAGGCTGCAGCAGAAGTGATTGCTCCGCAAGATACCAAAAGAGCCGTAAAGAGCGGTGCTAATTTCGTAATAAAATCGGTCAGACTCAGTATCACTTCGGTTCCGTAACCAACAGTATCGCTAAAAATCTGCATGGCGGCAATTGTCATCAAAGTAAAGCAGGCAAAAAAACCAATTTCGCTCACGCTTTCAGGTGAAGAGCTTTGCAAAATCTGTAAAACGCCGGAAATGGCGGCGATAAAAAGCAAGCTCAAAATGGATGCCCGACAGTTCCGAAGCTCTGCAAGAAGCTGGTCGATGCAGGTCTGTGCCAATTCGATTGGATTTAATACAAGGGTTCCGTCCATAATTTCTTGCCCGGTCTGGTTAAAAAACGGTTCTCCCTCTAATGAAATTATTTCCTCCGCAAAAACGGGTTCTGGAAAAAGTATTATTAATAGGAAGAAACACGAAAAAAACAACTTCATTTTATCCCTTCTTTCGTATCGTTCAGAAGAAAGACAATGCCCGCACAACCAAATCCAGAAATGCGTTAAGGATAGGGAGTGTCAGCACAAGGATTGAAACCTTTCCTGCCAATTCGATTTTTATGGCGATTGCATTCTGACCGCAATCCTTACATAGCTCGCCGGCAAATTGTGCCAGATAAGAAATACCAATAATTTTAAAGACGGTCAGAATGTATTCCTGACGGATTCCGTTCTCTTCCATAATCTGCAGAAGGTGAAGAAGGATATTTCCAAGGTCGGAAAGAATTCCGGAAAAAATCAGAAGTCCGACCGCAAGACTTACACAGACTGCAAGCTCCGGACGGAAGCTGTGTACGGTCAATGCAAGAAGACTGCCAATTAATCCGAGTGTGATGAGCTGAAAGATATCCATTTGCTTCTCCTCAGAAATGAAAAATCTGCTTGATGGTTTCAAACAGTTCTCCGATTTCCTGCGTCAGAATGAACAGTACCACCACCAGACCGGCAATGGTGGTCAGTAATGCCTGCTCCTCACGCCCGGAACGCACCAGAAGCTGATTCAATACAGCAACAACAATTCCAACGCCTGCAATTTGAAAAACCAAGTCTATATTCATAAGGATTCCTCGCTTTTGTTTGTAGCATTGTGTTTCATAGTAAAAGCATCACCAGGAAAATGCCGGATAACAACCCTAAACTCCGATAAAGCTTTCCGGATTGTGCATTTTGTGCCACTGCATCTGCGTGATTCTGACGAAGTAGTGTGGCGGTATGTCGGATGCATTGGAGCTGGTGTGTGCGGTCGGATTTGCCAAGCTGCTCTGATAAGAGATTGAGTGCTTCCACATCTGCATCGGACAGACAAAGTTCAGATTGGAAATCAGTAAGTGTGGAACTCCAGATTTCGGAAAAACTGCGTGTGCCGATTTCTTCACCGGCTGATTGAAATATTGTAAGTCCGGAAATTTTGCTGACTCTGGAAAATGCTTCGCAAAGCCGTGCAGAGGAATAACTGATTTCGTTTTCCAGAACCGAGAGTGCGGTTTCAAAACGGCATAGATTTTTTTCCCGACGGGCAAGCTGACCGGCACGAAAAAAACCGAACATGGTTGTAACGAAAAGAATCAGACCACCGCCCAATATCCTAATCAGCACAATGGATTTCCTCTACTGTCCCGACTCCCTGGCGTCGGCTTAAGGTGATAAAGCATTGAAAATAGGGGCAAAGTCCGGCAATTTCTGCCCGATTATAAAGGTCGGCACGGTTTTTTGCGTGAATGGTCGAAATGAGATTTACGCCTGAGTTGATGATGCGTGAGAATATCTCGCTTTCTTCCCTTGCTCCCAGCTCGTCGGTGATAATAACATCCGGCGACATACTGCGAAGCATTAAAAGCATCCCTTCTTCCTTTCCGACTCCCTCCAATACATCGCTGGAAACTCCTAAGTTGTAGCCGGAATATCCGTTGTTCATAGCGCTGATTTCGTTTCGTTCATCGATGATGCTCACCTTTTTGCCCTGCTCGGACAGAGAACGTGCTACGTCACGCAAAAGTGTTGTCTTTCCGCATTGCGGTGGGGAAATAATCAGCGTGTTGCGGATTTGATTTTTCGGACATATGTAAGTCATAATTTGTTTGGAAATGCCAATCAGTTCTCTGGAAATCCGGTAATTAAGCCCGGAGATGTGATGAATATTATGAATTTTTCCGTTGTCTAACACAACACTTCCGCAGATACCTACCCGATGACCGCCGGGGATTGTGATATATCCCTGTCGGATTTCGTTTTCTACTGCATAAAGGGATGCCTCTGAAATTAACTCGACGCCCTCATTCAAATCAGCCTTTGTAGCAATCAGACACCCGGTATAGCATGGAGAAAGCTGTCCTTTGGGGGTCAGATAGCAACAACGGTCTCTGTAGTAAAGTGCAACCGGAAGTCCTAACCGGAGCCGGATTTCCTCCAGACCTTCGGTTGGAATAAAGTATAAAAACTTTCTGATTCTTCCCGGGAGGTACAGAAAAAGACGATTGTACCCGCTTGTCTGTTCGTTGTTAATCACTAACATTTGTATCACTCCTATCTCATGCTTTATTTTATGTACAGGTCATTCCTGATAGAACGAATAATTTCCGGATTATGTAAATAATTTGTGAATAGCCTTGACTTTTTGGGAAAAGCAAAGTATAATGTTCTCACAATATAATATTTTATAAGAAGAAAGGTTTTATTATGGACGACGATTTATCAGTTATTTTATCTTTGGTCATCTTGGTGTTGTGTTCTTCGTTCTTTTCGGCAACGGAGACGGCGTTTTCCTCTCTGAATGTGATTAAGATTAAACATTTGGCATCTAAGGGAAGCAAACGGGCACAACGGGTTTTAAAGCTTTCGGAAAATTTTGACAAGATACTGTCAACGATTCTGGTAGGAAACAATATTGTAAACATGGCATCTGCTTCTATTGCAACCGTTTTGTTTACAAAATGGCTTGGAAATGCCGGTGTGACGGTTTCCACTATTGTGATGACGGTTGCTGTGTTGATTTTCGGTGAAATCTCTCCGAAGACCATTGCAAAGGATATGCCGGAGCAGTGGGCAATGCTTTCTGCACCGATTTTGGAACTTCTGTGTCTGATTCTGACGCCGGTTAATGCATTGTTCGGATTATGGAAAAAGCTTTTGTCAAAAATTTTCCGGAAGAAGAGCGATGCAACCTTCTCGGAAGAAGAATTATTGATTATGATTGAAGAAGCGCAGAATGACGGTGAGATTGACGAGGAAGCTGGTGAGCTGATACGAAGTGCGATTGAATTTGAGGACATGGATGCGTTGGATATTTGCACGCCGCGAATCAACATTATCGCTATTGCTGATACTGCAACGGTAGAGGAAACTGCAGAGCTGTTCTCAGAGCATGGATATTCCCGGATGCCGGTTTATCATAAAACCATTGATAATGTAACCGGTGTTATCAATCAGAAGGATTTTTATCAGAAGGTAATCGGGCAGGGACAGTCGCTTGAGAGCATTATCTCTCCGATTGTTATGATAGAGCCTACGATTAAGATATCCACTCTGATGAGACTGTTACAGCAGAAGCATTCCCATATTGCCCTGATTGTGGATGAGTACGGCGGAACGCAGGGAATTGTAACCTTGGAGGATATTATAGAAGAGTTAGTCGGAGAAATCTGGGACGAGCATGATGTGGTTGTCATGGATATCGAAAAGGTTTCTGAGGATAAATATCTGGTATTGGGTACCTGTAGCTTCCAGAGATTGATGGAAGAGCTGGAAATTCCGCAGGAAGAGGATAATAATGACTTTGTTTCGGTAAATGGCTGGGTAGCACATGAGCTGGAGCAGATTCCGAAGGTTGGAGATTCGTTTGTTTATGAAAATCTGACTGTAAAGGTGCTGGAGGCAACCGAACGTGCGGCAACTAAGGTTCAGGTTCTGGTAGGAGAACGTCCGGAAGAAGAGGAATAAAGGGTTTTGTTTGTGCATTTTTGCTATCGTGTCAAGTGTTTTCACTTTAAGGGGTGGCTAAATGCACAAATGCAAAAAAATATTAAAAAAATTGTTGACAAAAAACGAAAAGTGTAGTAAACTAACTAAGTCGCCTGTTGAGGCGGACACAGCAGAATAAAAGGTTTGAAAAACTTTTTAAAAAAAATTAAAAAAAGTGCTTGACAAACCGGAAATGTTGTGATATACTAAATAAGCTCTCTAACGAGAGGCTGTCCGAAAGGACAAAGATTGTACATTGAAAAATGGACAAAACCTCCGAAAGATTATCTAAGGTCGGTTTTGTCGATTTCAATACACAATCAAAGATTGTACATTGAAAAATAAACAGTGCAGAGTTCTTGTCAGTGAACTAATGTTCACAATAAACTATGAGTTTTTTATGACAGAAATTCGGAAAACAAATTTTACGAAACAAAGTCAGTGGTAC
>SVJN01000055.1 GCA_015068965.1 Oscillospiraceae bacterium | reverse complement strand
GCAGAATGCTTTGTTTCGCCCATGTGCGTTTCCGCCATTGGCGGAAAATTTCGCACGGGCATTCAATTCTTTTTACTTTATAGGAACGAAGTTTCCTATAAAGTAAAGAGAGTGTCAGATTTTTCTGACACTCTTACGTTCAATCAATTCAACCGGCATTATAATTTCGGATAGGTTATGCTCTGACTCCACCAGCATTTTGGTGATAGACTCCGCCGCAATTCTGCCTTTTTCCACCGTATCCTGACGAATGGTAGTCAGCTCAGGTGTAATGAGGGTTGCAAGCGAGATATCATCAAAGCCGATGACCGAAATATCCTCCGGAACGGATTTGCCTGCAAGATGGAATTCCCGGATTAGCTCTGCCGCAAGACGGTCAGAAAAGGCAAACACTGCCGTAGCATCGCTTTTTAAGATTTGTCCGGCAATGGTCGTGATGCTACATTGATCGCACGCATAAGAAAGGGCTTCCGAAAACGAAATCCCTGCCTCCTTCATTGCCGCACGGCAACCGGAAAGTCTTACCAAATTCAGACTGTTTTCCCGGAAGGAGGGTGCAACAGCTGCAACCTTTTTGTGTCCCCTATGTATGAGATGTTCCGTTGCCATTTTTGCACCGGAGAAATCGTCAATCCGGATAGAGACAAAACGCTCGTGTAAAAGGTAGGAATCAATCAGAACAACCGGAAGTCCGGATTCTGCAAGCACATTCAAAATCTGCCGGTCACAGAGTCCGACCGTTACGATTCCGTCTACCTTCCACTTCCCCAAAAAATCTGTCAAATCGGATGCCGAGGCAATCACCTTAAGCATCAGATAATAGCCGATTTCGGAAAGGGATTTTTCCAAAGAATCCAGGAATAAAGCCGTAAAAGGGTCACTAAGCGGAATGCGGTCGGTTGATTCGTTTTCAATCTTGATATAGGTCACAACCTTGGAGGAATTGCTGACCAGGGAACGTGCATACATATTCGGGGTGTAGCCGGTACGTCGGATACATTCTGCAATCTTTTGTGCAGTTTCTTCGGAAAGCTTGTTTGCCCTTCCGTTCAAATAGTTGGAAACCGTCATTGCGCTGACGCCTGCCATTTTTGCAATATCTTTGATGGTTGCCATAAAATCACCCCCTTTTTAAAGTGTAAAATGCAAAATGTAAAATGCAAAGTTAAGCGACAACCTATGAATCAAGCACGAAGTGCGAAGATGAGTAGCAAGGTGGAGCTTATGCCAAAACACACAACGAATCAAGCACGGATGTGCGATGAGGAGTTGCATGTGTTGACGGCTCAAAATGCAAAATGGAAAAAGCAAAGTGCAAAGTGCAAAGTGCAAAACTATTATACAACAATTTTCACATATAGTCAAATGAAAGGATGAAAATCATGATAAAAGCAGTTATTTTCGATTTAGACGGTGTATTAGTCACCACCGATGATTTACACTTTGAGGCTTGGAAAAAGCTTGGTGCAGAAATCGGAATTCATAATTTTACCAAGGAGGATAATGTCCGTCAACGCGGCATCGGAAGAATGGAATCATTGGAAATTCTGTTAGAAAAAACCGATACTGTCTACAGCGAAGAAGAAAAAATCGCACTTGCCGAGAAGAAAAACAACTACTACAAAGCATCCTTAGAAAGTCTTTCCCAAAAGGATGTACTTCCGGGTGCGTTGGAATTTTTAGCTTTTTTAAAGGAGCATTCCTATCCGACCGCACTCGGCTCTGCCAGCAAGAATGCACCGTTAATTCTGGAAAAGACAGGTCTTTTTGATAAAATTGATGCAATCGCCTGCGGTCTGGATGTGACACGCTCCAAACCCGATCCGCAAGTGTTTTTGGTTGCAGCCGACAAGCTCGGTGTAGCATACGAAAACTGTCTGGTAGTTGAGGATTCCGATGCCGGAATCGAAGCCGCCAAAAAAGGCGGTATGTATGCCCTGGCGGTCGGTGCGGTAAAGAACAACCCGGATGCCGATTTTTCCGCTGATGACCTGAGCACCCTTGACTACTCTATTTTAAATGCTGATTGAAAAAAAGACAGAAATTTTCAAATAAATATTGACTTTTCCGACACAATATATTACAATGAATAGTAAGAAAACGAAAGAAAGACGAGGGATTCTTTTATGGAAGATAATATCATTATGTTAGAGGATGAACAAGGGAATCAGATTGAATTTGAAACCATTGATGTGTTTGAGTTCAACCAGAACACCTATTTTGCTCTCTTAGAGATTATGGACGAAGGCGAAGAAACCGACGAGGTTCTGATTATGAAGGTCGAAGAGGGTGAAACCGAGGACGATATGTCTTTGGTAACTGTGGATGACGAAGCAGAATTAGAAGCGGCGTTTGCTGAATTTGTACGGCGGGACGAAGAAGCATACGAGGACTAATCATCCCCAAAAAAATGTCTGAAAAAGTATTTTTCTGAAAAATTTTTCAATCTTTTTTTAGAAAAAGACTTGTAAAATACAGAATTTTGTGTTACAATAAGGACTGTATTCAAGACCCTGTGATTCGCGTGGATGGTCTATATTTTTTACCAACACTTCTGATACGGGATTTTCACTCTGCGTGCGGCGTATACGCCTCCTTTCCTTCGGGACTGCCAGTGGACATATAAAGTACGCAGGTATTAACCCACCTGCATATGCAGGTAAGAAATTCTACCATTACACGGTCTTTATGGGGTTACCAACCGCCTTTTGGGGCGGTTTTTACTTTGTCAGAAAATAATTACATAGAAAGAAGGAATTTTAATGGAAAACAAGCAAACAACACTGGTGGTTCTTGCAGCCGGCATGGGAAGTCGGTTTGGCGGCTTAAAGCAGATTGCACCGATTGGAAAAAACGGAGAAGCCATTCTTGATTTTTCAGTTCAGGATGCAAAAGCGGCAGGCTTTTCTAAGGTTGTATTTATCATAAAAAAGGAAATTGAAAAAGATTTCAGAGATACCGTCGGAAAACGTACCGAAGCAATCATTGACGTGGATTATGCATTCCAGAGCTTTGACACCATTCCGTCAAAATATCAGGTTCCGGCAGACCGTGAAAAGCCGTATGGCACAGGACACGCAATCTTGTGTGCCGCTCCCTTTATCCAAACGCCGTTTGCAGTGATCAATGCAGATGACTATTACGGACAAGAAGGCTATCGTCTGTTGCAGAAGCATCTGACTACCAGCGATGATCTTGCGATGGTTGCCTATCTCTTGAAGAACACCGTAACCGAAAACGGAACCGTTTCCCGAGGCGTTTGCACCATCGAGGACGGAATGCTGACCGAAATTGAAGAAACCTTTAAAATCGAAGCAAACGGAAACTGCGAAAAGGGCATCATCCTGCCCGGAGATACCCCGGTTTCCATGAACTTCTGGGGACTTACTCCCGACATTCTCCCCCACCTTGCAGAAGGCTTTGACCATTTCTTGTCAGAGCAGGTCAGCGAATTAAAGAGTGAATATTTCCTTCCGAATGCAATCAACGAGTTGATTGTCAAGGGAATTAAGCGAGTGAAGGTATTACAGAGCACCGACAAATGGTATGGCATGACCTACCGTGAAGATTTGGAATCGGTTCGTGCCGCTTTGGCAAACAGAGGTTAATCATCATGCTTTTTAAAAACGGAACTGTTCTAAACGAAGATTTTCAATTTGTAGAGACAGATGTACTTGTCCGGGACGGAAAAATTGTATCGGTTGAACCAAACACCAATCCCGGTCAGGAAGAAATCGTTGACTGCACCGGTTGTTGGGTTCTGCCCGGTTTTATCGACATACATACACACGGTGCAATGGGCTATGACCACACCGATGCACATCCCGATGCACAAAAAATCATTTCGGAATATTTAACGAAAAACGGTGTTACCACCTATTTCCCCACCATGCTGACACAGCCGGAAGAAGTTCTGAGTGCCGCTGTTGGTGCGATTGCAGAGGCAAAAAAAAGTATTCCGCAAATCGGCGGAATCCATTTAGAGGGGCCATATTTCTGCGAAAGATATAAAGGCGCACAAAATCCTGCCTTTTTGAAAAATCCCGACATTGCAGAGTTTGGGCGAATTCAAGAAGCCGCAGGGGGACTTGTCCGCCTAATTAGTCTTGCACCGGAATTACCCGGCGCCTGTGAGTTTATCAAACAAGTAACGCCCGATGTGCGTGTTTCTATCGGTCATACCGATGCAGATTATGACCTTGCAAACGCTGCAATCCAAGCCGGTGCAACCAACCTGACACATACCTATAACGCAATGCGTCCGCTTCACCACCGTACCCCGAACGCAATCGGTGCGGCGATTGATGGAGGATGCTTCTGCGAATGTATCTGCGACGGACTCCATGTCCACCCGTCTATGATTCGTCTTTTGTATCATGCAGTGGGTGCTGAAAAAATGGTGCTGGTTTCCGACTCACTCCGCTCCTGCGGCATGGCGGACGGTATCTATGATTCAGGCGGTCTGACCATTGTTGTACAAGGAAAATCCGCCAAGCTTACCGACGGCACCATTGCCGGAAGCGGCGTTACACTCTATGATTGTGTCAAAAATGTGATTTCCTTCGGAATCCCTGCAGAGGATGCAATCCGTATGGCAACCCTGACCCCTGCAGAGGCGGTGGGAATGGATGATACCATCGGTAGCATAAAACCCGGAAAGCGAGCAAAGCTATTAATCACAACACCGGAGCTGGAAATCAAAAAAGTAATACTTACGTAAAAAAAAGTAGAGAGGTTTCACACACGTTTGAAACCTCTCCATTATTTTTTACTTTACAATATCAGCAACTGAATTTAAAATATAGGTCGGACGGAACGGGAAATCCCCAATCATCGCCTCGGAGGTACAGCCGGACAACACCAAAACGGTTTCTGCGTGCGATTCCATTCCTGCAATGATATCGGTATCCATACGGTCACCAATCATGACGGTTTCTGCACTATGACAATCCAGCTTGCGGATTGCATGACGGAGCATCAGCGGATTCGGCTTGCCGACAAAATAAGCCTTCTTTCCGGTTGCGATTTCTATCGGAGCAATCAATGCACCAACCGCCGGCATAATGCCTACCTCGGTCGGGCCGGTGATATCCGGGTTGGTACCAATGAGCTTTGCACCCTTGTTGACCAAAGCAATCGCTTTTTCTAACTTTTCAAAGTTGTAGGTTCTGGTATCGCCCATAACCACATAATCCGGATTGACATCATTCATGTAAATGCCTGCATCATACAAGGAGTTCATCAAGCCTGCCTCACCGATTACATAAGCACTGCAGCCCGGACATTGCGACTTCAAAAATGATGCCGTTGCCAATGCGCTGGTGTAGAAATGCTTTTCCGGAACATCCAGTCCCATTCTCTTTAATTTCTGACTCAGCTCCAACGGTGTACGCTCTGAGCTGTTGGTTAAGAATACGAATTGCTTTTCGTTCTCCAATAACCAGTTTACAAATCCGTGTACGCCGTCAATCAGGTTGTTCCCGTGATAGATAACACCGTCCATATCACAGATAAACCCTTTTTTTTCTCTGATTTTTTTAGCTACATTTTCCATTGTTCATTTCCACCTTTCTATATTCTTTCAAACAATTCATTTGCAATTTTTACAGCCTCTCTTGCATCCTTTGCATAAAAGTCAGCACCCACCATCCGGGCATATTCCGGTGTCAGTACCGCTCCGCCGACCATAACCTTACAAGGCACTCCGGCTTCTTTTAGTGCTGCAATGGTCTCTTTCATTCCGCCGACGGTTGTCGTCATCAACGCACTCAAGCCAACCAAAGGTGCCTGATATTCCTTCGTTGCGGTAACTACCGTCTCGGGCGGAACATCTCTGCCCAAATCAATGACGGTATACCCGTAATTTTCCAGCATCATTTTGACAATATTCTTGCCGATATCATGAATATCTCCCTTGACTGTCGCTAAAATGACGGTTCCTCTGCTTTTTGTTTCTGCTCCGTCGGCAGATTCCTTAATGACATCAAACGCCGCTTTGACTGCCGATGCCGATTGCATCAGCTGGGGCAGAAAGAGTGTGCCCTTTTCAAAGCCTTGTCCGACCTCATCCAATGCCGGAATAAAATTCTCATCAATAATCTTGAAAGGCTCCTGCGTTTTTAAAAGCTCACGCACGGCTCTTGCAGCTTCCTCGGCACGTCCCTCCAAAATACAGCTACGCAGGCTCTTTTCACCGGTTGCGTTCTGCACAGAAGCCGGTGTCTCCTCAGCGTAACGTGCAATATAGTCTGCCGCCGCAGAATCCTCGCAGTTACATACCCGGAAGCACCGGATTGCTTTCATGGATTCCTCTGCCATCGGATTCATAATCGGGGCATCTAAGCCTGCTCCCAGAGCGGCTGATAAAAACATACTGTTAAATAACGGTCGGTTCGGCAATCCAAACGAAACATTGCTCACACCAAGCACCGTTTTTAAACCTAATTTTTCTTTGACCAGGCGAACCGTTTCCAAGGTGGTCATAACCTGCTCCTGCTGTGCCGATGCAGTCAGCACCAGGGCATCTATCATCACCTTTTCCTTGGGAATGCCATATGCCTGCGCCGCCTTTAAAATCCGTTCTGCAATCTGCAGGCGTTCCTGTGCCGTTTCGGGGATTCCGGTCTCGTCCAGGGTAAGACCAAGCACCACCGAGCCGTATTTTTTTGCAATCGGCAGGATTGCATCCAGGGTTTCCTGCTTTCCATTGACTGAATTAATGAGTGCAATTCCGGCAAACTCCCGTACCCCTGCCTCAATTGCAATCGGGTCGGTGCTGTCAATCTGCAAGGGAAGCGGCGTTACCGCACCCACCTCCCGGACAACCTCCTGCATCATAGCAGGCTCATCTAATTCCGGCAGTCCTACATTGATATCCAAAACATCCGCTCCAGCTTTTGTCTGGTCAATTGCCTCCCCAATCAGATAGTCCATCTGATGATTGCGGAGTGCTTCCTTTAACCGCTTCTTTCCGGTCGGGTTAATCCGTTCCCCGATGACGGTCACCTTACCGTCTAAAACCTGCGCCCGGGTTGCAGAGCATAAAACCGTTTGCCGGACGGGGGTACATACCACCGGTGTTTTTTGTTCCTTTAATATGTTGCCAACCTCACGGATATATTCCGGCGTTGTTCCACAACAACCGCCAACCATCCGGACACCTGCTTCTATCAAGGTTTTTACACTTTGTGCATAGGCTTTTGCATCAATATCGTAATGCGTATGTCCCTCATGCTCACATGGGAGTCCTGCATTTGCCTGCACTAAAACCGGTACCGGCGAATACTTTACCAAATCCTGCACCACCGGGAGCAACGCATCCGGTCCTAAGGAGCAGTTCACACCCAACGCATCTACACCCAATCCGGAGAGTGTCAGCGCCGCAATCATCGCATCGGTTCCCATGAAGGTTCTTCCATCCTCGGTAAAGGTCATGGTCGCAATGACCGGCAAATCACAATTTTCCTTTGCCGCCAGCACGCAGGCTCTTATCTCCTGCAGGTCGGAAAAGGTCTCGCACAGAATCAAATCCGCACCGGCAGCAGCTCCGGCTCTTACCTGCTGTGCAAACAGGTCATATGCCTCACAAAAGGTCATCGTCCCCATCGGGGCGAGCAATTGCCCGGTCGGACCGATATCCAATGCGACATATTTCGGGTTTGCAGCCTTTGCATTCCTGACTGCGGCAGAAATAACCTCCTCCACACCAATCCCGCAATGCTTCATTTTATGTGCATTCGCACCAAACGTATTGGTTGTGATAACATCACAGCCAACCGCCACATACCGCTTGTGAATTTCACAAATCTCATCCGGGTTTGAAAGATTCAAAAGCTCGGGTAATTCTCCCGGCACTAAGAGATTTTGCTCCTGCAAAATGGTGCCCATTGCACCGTCAAACAAAACAAATCCCAACTCATCCGTTATTTTCACACATTTCACCTCTTTTTCTGAACTGACAGTTTTTCTGCATCCGACAGGTTTCGCACCGGGTTCTGACCGATACCGGAGCCGGACTGATTCCGATGATTGCCGACACCGATTTTCTCGGCAACATCAGGCAGGAATCATTGCAGGTCAGACCGATTTTTCTTGCCGTATCCAGCACACGCAAGAAATCCGGCTGAATTTCCAACGGCAAATCCCCATAGCCGGGGGAAAAGCGTTGTGTCAGATAACTGTCCTTATATTTTTCTGCTTCTTGCTTTGTAAAGTCTTCACAAACCGCCTCAACCATGGCAGATGCACAAGCATCCATCATCATCGCACGCACCAGGTCGGTTGCTTCGTACACTCTCAGACGTTTTTCGATGTCCACGCCCAGAGTCACCGCCAGCAAAATCGCCTTCGTACAGCCGGATAAATGCCTTTTTAAATCCTTGCCCGGTAACATCAGCTTACAATCCCGGCAGGAAATTCCGTCGGGCAAATGCTCAATTCCGGTTGTTCGGCTGACCAGCTTCGGTGTGCTGATTGCTTTTAGCTCTTTTGTTACATCTTCCATCAGGCTTTTTGTTTGTTCGTCCGCTTCTGCATCCCGATAACCAAGATAGCGCAATACCTCGGCTCGGTTTGGCTCAAATTCTGTTGCCATATCGGATTTTCTCCAGGTTTCCTCTTGCAATTTCGGGACGGTTCATGGTATAAATATGTACACCGTCTACCTTGTGTGCAATCAGGTCGTTGATTTGCTCTGCGGAATATTCCATTGCCGCTTTCTTCAAATCCTCGGGGCTGTTTTCGTATTTTCCGAGCATCTTTACAATCCTTGCAGGCAGGGACGCACCGCACATAAAAATCATTTTCTCAATCTGACTTTTAGAGAGAATCGGCATAATTCCTGCCGAAATCGGCAAATCCAGACCAACGGCAAGCGTTTTATCGTAAAATTCATAGAAGAACCGGTTATCAAAGAATAACTGTGTCACAAAAAAATCTGCCCCGGCATCTGCCTTCTGCTTCAAATGCTCCACCCCCAGCTCCACCGATTCACAGTCGGTATGACCTTCGGTATATGCCGCCGCACCGATACAAATCTGCGGTTGCTCCTTTTTGATTTTGGCAATTAAATCCTTTGCATAAAGATAATGCGGCGTGCCGGTATAGTCAGCCGGAATATCTCCACGCAGAGCCATGATATTTTCAATCCCCAGAAGCTTTGCCTTTTCCAAATTTCCTGCCACCTGCTCGGGCGTTGAATTGATGCAGGTCATATGTGCAAGGCTCAAAATCTGATGCTCATTCTGTATTTTAGAAGCAATATCAAAGGTTGCGGCACTGTTATTCATGCCGCCGGCACTATAGGTAACACTGATAAAATCAGGCGACAACTCGCCAAGCTCTGCTAAAATCCGGTCAATTCCCTCTAAATCCGCTTCCTTTTTCGGCGGAAATATCTCAAAGGAAATAACCGTCTTTTTTCTTTGATAAAGTTCTGCTATTTTCATATGATTCTCCTTTTTTTGCAATTCCACAAATTAATCCATTTTAAGTATACTATATTTTTATCAAACTTGCAAGCTAAAATTAAAGAATCATCCTATTTTTTGTTGACAATAAAAATTTTCTATGATAGAATGACATTAAATATAATAAAAATTACAAGGGGGACAAAAATGGGAGCAGAAGCACACTATTTAAAAATTGCTTTAATGGAATTACAAAAACATTTTGAGAATGCAGAAGATATTGAAAAAATCATAATTACACATGCACTCGCAGCATCAGCTGCGGCTGTAGCAAGCGGTTGGATTCCCGGTGCAGGTGGAGCAATTGCTACAGGCATCGGTGTTGGCTTCACCGTTTCGATGTACTATCGGATTTGTTCAGAATGCAATATTCCGATTGGAAAGAATATTTTAAAAGCTTTGGCATCCATTGTCATTGCTGAAATCGCTGCAATTCTTAGTGTATCTTTGGCAGCACAGATTACTTTATCCTTTATTCCCGGCGTCGGCAGCCTCGGTGCTGCGACACTTTCTGCTATTATCAATTTCGGACTTGTTTATGTTGCAGGCGTTTTGTTTCTGAAGATGATGGTAAACGTATTCGATGCCAAAGGTGGCATCGAAAATCTCTCAGAGGATGAACTAAAAGACATGATGAAATCTGTTTCTACCAAAAAAAACATCAAATCTGTCTATCATGAATCCAAAGGTGTCTACAAGAAGACAAAGAACGATACCAGCTATAAAACGGACGACATCAAGCCGGATGGAGATGACGATTAATCTACCAACAATGAGGGGATGTTTAAAAATGCACCGACCGTTTGACGGCTTTTCGTGTGAATTTACAAGCATTGCAAACTGTTTCAACTTGCAATTCATTGTAGGAATCCGCAAAAAATGCGGATTCCTCTTTATTTTTATGCCGTCAAACTACGAATTCAACGAACCGCTCGACGTACCCGCGTACGCCATCGGGCAAGGTATTGTGCGTCAGAGAACCGCACAATACTTCGTTTCATTCGTTCTGCACTATTTTTAAACCTCCCCTTGGGAGTTGGACTGACTTTTTAAACAGCCCCTTTTTATTATATAGGAAATTACAACATTTATGTTGTAATTTCCGGAATAACAAAATTGCTTCCTTAATCTCACGCCCGCAGGCGGGGCTTCTATCAGAAGCTTTTTTATAATACGATTGAAAAACATGAACAGGACTTGCAAATCCCTCTGCTTTATGCTACAATAAAATCCAAGAACAAATTTAGGATGAGATGCTTATGAAACGATTAACCGTCGGCATTTTAGCACACGTCGACTCGGGAAAAACCACCCTCTCCGAAGCACTTTTATATACTGCCGGAGAAATCCTGCGAATCGGACGAGTCGACCACAAAGATGCCTTTTTAGATACGAACAATATTGAACGTGACCGTGGCATTACGATTTTTTCCAAGCAGGCAATGCTCCGCTTCCCTGATTGTGAAATTTCACTTCTGGACACGCCGGGACACGTGGATTTTTCTGCCGAGACGGAACGCACACTCCGGGTTCTGGATTATGCGATTTTGGTCATCAGCGGAACGGACGGTGTGCAGAGCCACACCGAAACACTTTGGAATCTGTTAGAGCATTATCAGATTCCGACCTTTCTGTTTATCAATAAAATGGATCTTGCCGGAGCGGAATATGAAACCATCCTCTCCGACCTGCAGACACGGCTTTCGGAATACTGTCTGGATTTTGCAAAGCAGGATGCGGATTTTTGGGAAGCCTGCGCCACCGCAGACGATTCGCTCTTAGAGGAATATATGTCTACCGAAACCGTCAGTCGTTCTGCATTATGCGAGGCAATCGCAAACCGCAGACTTTTCCCCTGCTTTTTCGGTTCTGCCTTAAAAAACGAGGGTGTGGGAGCTTTTGCAGATGCGTTGTTGGAATATACCAAAGTCAAAAGCTATCCGCAGGAGTTCGGTGCACGTGTCTTTAAAATTGCCGAGGACGAAAAGGGGCAACGGCTGACCTATTTAAAAATTACCGGAGGGAGCTTACGGGTCAAAGCTCAGCTCACCACGTCCGAATGGTCGCAAAAGGTAAATGAAATCCGGATTTATTCCGGCATCAAATACCAAGGGGTGTTAGAGGTTTTTCCGGGTAGTGTTTGTGCGGTGACCGGGCTTTCTAAAACTGCTCCGGGCGAAGGCTTAGGATATGAGCCAAACAGCGCAGATTTGACCTTAGAGCCGGTTTTTACCTATTCGGTCAAGCTACCGCCCGATGCCGACATTCCGTGGGTGCTTTCGGTGTTCCGCCGATTAGAGGAGGAAGAAACACAGCTACACATCCTCTGGAATGAATACCGTCAGAAAATTGATGTTCAGATTATGGGCGAGGTTCAGTTGGAGGTATTGAAGCGGATTCTTTCCGAACGATTTGGTTTGGAAGCCGAATTTGAACAGGGCACGATTATTTATAAGGAGACAATCAAAAACACCGTGGAAGGGGTCGGGCATTACGAACCGCTCCGCCATTACGCAGAAGTGCATTTGCTCTTAGAACCGGGCAAGCCGGGCAGCGGTCTGCAATTTAAAACTGCTTGCAGCGAAGATATTCTGGATAAGAACTGGCAACGTCTGATTCTGACGCACCTGCAGGAAAAAACACATTGCGGTGTGCTGACCGGTTCTCCGATTACCGATATGAAAATCACGCTGATTAACGGCAGAGCACACCAAAAGCACACCGAGGGCGGAGATTTCCGCCAGGCAACCTACCGTGCCATCCGGCAAGGTCTGATGCAGGCAGAAAGTGTTCTGTTAGAGCCTTGGTATCAGTTCCGGTTAGAGCTACCGACCGAAAACATCGGCAGAGCCATGACCGACCTGCAACAGATGGGTGCTGATTTTGCACCGCCTATCACCTATGGCGAAAACAGTATGCTAAGCGGAACCGTTCCGGTCGCAAAAATCCGGGACTATCAGATGGAGTTGACCGCCTACACCCGTGGTAAGGGACGTTTGCATTGTGCGTTGGGTGGCTACGCCCCCTGCAAAACGCAGGATGCCGTCGTAGCAGAATTTTCCTATGACCCGGAGGCAGACCTTTCTAACACGCCGGATTCGGTCTTTTGCTCGCACGGAAGCGGATTCTTGGTAAAATGGGACAAGGTCTTTGACTATATGCACATAGAAGCCTGGAAGCCGGAGACCGTTCAACCGGTACAACAACAGGTAAAAAAGGCACAGAATCTGATTGCAGACGAAGCCGAGCTATTGCGGATTTTTGAACAGACCTACGGAAAAATCAAGCAGAAAACACCGGGGGTTCTCCGTCCGCAGAAGGAGGTTTCTGCCTACAAAGCAAAACCGCTCCCCACCGGAGAGCAGTATTTATTGATTGACGGCTATAACATCATTTTTGCATGGGATGAGTTGAACCGGATTGCGCAGGAAAACTTAGATGATGCCCGGATTCTTCTGATTAACCGCATTTGTAACTATCAGGCAATCCGACAGAACAACGTGATTTTAGTGTTTGATGCGTACAAGGTAAAGGGAAATCAACGGGAAATTGAACAGATACACGGGGTCAGCATCGTCTATACCAAGGAGGCAGAAACTGCCGATGCCTATATCGAAAAAACCTCCCGTAAGCTTTCCCGACATCATCGGGTACGGGTTGCAACGTCTGATAATCTGGTGCAGATGATTATTTTCGGTGACGGTGCCATCCGGATTCCGGCACGGGAATTTCTAAAAGAGGTCGAGGAGGCAGAAGCACAGATGCGGACCTTTATTCAGGAACATAACCGTAAAAATACCGATTCTTAAGTAAAAAAACGAAAACGCACACACGTTTTCGTTTTTTTATTATGTTATTATGCCTTCTGATAAGAACCCAAAAATTTATAAAAGGTTGCATTCTGACGCATCTTATCCAAAGCAAAATAGATATTGGCATCATCAATATTCCCATCAATATCGACAAAGAAAATATACTCACCGAATTTTTTCTTGACCGGTCTTGACTCAATCTTAATCATATTGATTCCGTATGACTCAAAGACAGACAACGCCTGATACAGCGAGCCTGCCGTATTCGGGAGCATAAACGCAATGGACGATTTGTCCTGCTCTGTAACCGTAAGCTTTGGCTTTTTCTCTACCCGGACAAAGCGTGTAGCATTGGTATCATCATCGCCGCAATCCTCAATCAGAATACACAACTGATTCATGCTTGCACATTGCTCCGAGCCAATCATAGCTACTTCTCCGTCGGATGCAAGCACCTCCTCCGCCGCTTTTGCGGTGGAATCAGCAAAGGCAATCACTGCATCGGGGAACTCCCGGTTCAGAAGTCTTGCACATTGCCCGATTGCCTGCGGATGCGACACAATTTTTTTAATTGCAGCCTGCCCGACTCCGGGCTTGGTAATCAGGTTTTGTCTGATTTTTAAGACATATTCTCCGGTAATGAACAAATCTGCTTCCACTGCAAGCGTATCCAAAGTCGTGTTCACGCTGCCTTCAATCGAGTTTTCAATCGGGACGATTGCCGCCTCGGCCGCACCGTGCTCCACCGCCTGAATTGCCGCATAAATGGTCGCAAATTCCTTTAATTCCTCACCGGGGCAAAACTGCAGTGCCGCCTGCTGAGAAAATGTTCCTGCCGGACCTAAATAGCCAATCATAAGCTTCTGCCAATTGCCTTTGCAATCGGATCAATATGAAGCATAACATCACCGAACTCTGCCGGAGTCAAGGACTGTTCCCCGTCTGAAAGAGCCTTTTCCGGACAGTTATGGACTTCAATCATCAAGCCATCTGCACCGGCTGCTACTGCACCGTTTGCAAGCGGTGCAACATACTTTCTGGTACCTGCCGCATGGGACGGGTCAGCAATAATCGGCAGATGCGAAAGCTCCTTCACAACCGGGATTGCACTCAAATCAAACGTATTTCTGGTGGACGGTTCAAAGGTTCTGATACCACGTTCACACAAAATAACCTGCTCATTTCCTTCCGACATGATATATTCAGCCGCCATCAGCCATTCTTCAATGGTAGAGGAAAGACCTCTCTTTAACAGAATCGGCTTGTTGTGCTTACCAACCTCACGCAAGAGCTTGAAGTTCTGCATATTTCTTGCACCGATTTGCAGAATGTCTGCATATGCCGCCACAAGGTCTACCTCACGGGTATCGAGTACCTCGGTACAAATCGGCATACCGTTTTCCTCACCGGCACGCTTCATAATCTTTAAGCCTTCTTCTTCCAGACCTGCAAAGGAATAGGGCGAGGAACGGGGCTTGAACGCACCGCCACGAAGAATATTCGCACCTGCTGCCTTTACCTGCTTTGCAATCTGAGAAAGCTGTTCCTGACTTTCTATTGCACAAGGACCCGCAAAAATCGCCAAGCTCTTGCCGCCAATCGGCACCCCGCCAACATTGATAACAGACGGCTCCTTCTGCAGTTCTTTTCCTGCAAGCTTGTAAGGACGCATAATCGGAACTACATTTTCCACACCGCTCATTAAAAGCATCTGATTCATGCTCAAATGGCTCTTGTCTCCGATTGCACCGATAATCGTCTTCTTTTCGCCGTAAATCGGATGCGTCTGGAATCCATACTCGTGTAGTTTTTGTTCGACTTCTGCAATTTCCTGTGCACTTGCAGACGGTTTCATGATGATAATCATAAAAAAACACCTCTTTATATATGTAAAAATTTGCAAGCACCCTTTGTTGTGGGCTGACGATGGACACCGCAGGCAACAAAAAGCGATTGCTTCTTAATATTATATAACAAATTCGTTGTGTTTGCAAGACTTTTCCTCATTTTTTCACTTTGGCATAGTGCCTAAGAAATAAAAAAGTATACAAAAAAATATTGTCGATTCCTTTGAAAATTAAAAAAGCTCCGCAAAAAATTCTTGCTATTTTATGCAAAAAGCTGTATAATAAAAAAAGGGATATCTTGCCCACAATCCAAAAATGAGAGGAGAAGCAATCAATGAGTTTCAAAGACAAATTAGGAGAAGAGTGCGGAGTTTTCGCCATTTACGACCCGGCAGGACACGTCGCACGCACAACTTATTATGCTCTCTATGCACTACAGCACAGAGGTCAGGAAAGCTGTGGTATTGCAATCAATAATAATCGTGACATTTCACAG
>SVJN01000054.1 GCA_015068965.1 Oscillospiraceae bacterium | reverse complement strand
CCGGTTCGGTTCGCAGGTAATCGTCGTCATAATCATGCTCATAAACCGGCAATTCACTCGGCACATTTTCTGCCAAGCGGATTGTGATGAATTCCGCAATCGGAGATTCGATTTGCAAGGTAACGGGAACCTTGCAGGTTTCACTTATGGTATAGGCAATCTGATAAGAAAACTCCTCGCCGCAAAGTGCCGTTGCCTCAAAAATTTCTACGCCCTCCGGAGCAGGCTTTAAAAACACCTTCTCCAGAGAAGAAAACTGCTTTAAGGTCAATTCTTTCATGCTATTTTTCCTCCCTTTTCAGAATCAAGGTCTGATACCCTTCTATTTTTACTGTCCCTGATATGTTTTCCTTTTTCAAAGAGTAATAATCCTCCGGCAAACAAACAACACGTTCTTCCTTTGTAAAATTCTGTAAAAACAGATAGACTCCCCTCTTTGCCGCCGCAACACCTTGCGGTAGTGTCAAAGCACCGCAAAGCTGAGCATCCCGGCAAATGTCATCATAAAAATATGTAAGCATTTCCTCATCCGAACGAACTCCCAGATAGTATGCTTTTCCGTCCCCGAACTGATTTTTTGTAACTGCAGGTAAACCGTCATACATTCCGCCCGAAACAGTTGCAACAATCTGGCAGCTTTCCGGATGAAGCAATTCACAGAAATCCTTTGCCGGAAAGGTTTTATCCCCATATACCACCGAGATTTCCTCCTCCGGCAGGATGCAATCGGTTTCTTCTGCTCGCAAACCAAACAGCTCCATCAGACCCCCGGCAGGAAAACCGCCCAGCCAGCAACAATCCAATCCGTTTACAATGCCGGAAATATAGGTCATAACCAGATGTCCGCCCGATGCAACATATACCCGGCTTTTTTCAATAAACTCCGATTCTGTCAGATAAAGCATCGGTGCAATCACAAGCCGGTAGCCGGAAAAATCGGATTCTGGGCTTACAATATCTACACTGATTCCTCTTTGATAGAAATATTCATAATGGCTGATGCAGGTTTCTTTATATTTTAAATCCTGAACCGAATAGCCTGCCGCATACTCCAACAAGCGACGGTTCTCAAAGCTATAGACAATTGCCACATCACTTTTTGTTTTGGTTCCGGCAATCTCCTTGATATCCCCTAAAATTCTTCCTAATTCCTCACATTCCCGAAAGACTCTGGTATCAGCTTTTCCGTAGTGGTCTACGACTGCACCGTGGAGCTTTTCGTAACCGCCTTTGGATTTTCGCCATTGGAAATACTGCACACTGTCTGCTCCGTGGGCAACCGCATGGAGTGAGGATAATATATTAAATCCCGGTTGTTTTAGCTTATTCGGAATCTCGGTGTGATTCGGACAGCTTGGGGCACTCTCCATCAGAAGGAAGGGTTGCTTTTTAAAGCTCCGGCATAGGTCATAGACAAATGCCGTCTCGCAACCGGTTTTGTAATCATCCCTAAGATGCCAATGCGGATACATATCCCATGCCGTAATATCCACATACTTGGAAAGCTCCCAATAATCCAAATCATTTAACACTCCGTGAAAATTTGTTGTTACCGGAATATTTTTGTCAACTGCATTGATTTCATTTTTCATATATAAAACGGTCTGATGCGTTACAAAACGGCTCCACTCTATCTGCAGAGCACCGCTTGAAAACCGACCGTGCGGAGCCGGACTTTCGATTTCGTCCCAATCGCTGTACTGTCCGCTCCAGAAGTCATTATACCATGACCGATTCAATAACATAATATCATCCTGATATTTTTTTCTTAACCATTCCCGAAACTCTTTCTGGCACTTTTCACAATGACAAGCACCATAATATTCGTTGGAAATATGCCACAGATACACCTTATCGGCATACCGTTCGCTTAGTTTTTTACTGATTTTTTGAACCTTTTTTTGTAAAATTTTCGAGGAGAGACAATGCTCCACCCGTCTGCCCGGAAGAACCCGGATTCGGTTTTCATTCACACGCAGAATTTCCGGATATTTTGTTCCCATCCATATCGGCACAGAAGCACTTGGGGTTGCAAGAATGATTTTGATGTTTTCCCGATAGAGCCGGTCAATGAGTTGGTCAAAAAAGGAAAAATCATATACCCCCTCCTGCGGTTCTAAAACACCCCACGCAAAAATCCCGATTGATACAGCATTAAACCCACCCTGCTTCATCAGGGCAATGTCCTGCTCTAAGATTTCGGGATTGTCCCGCCATTGCTCCGCATTATAGTCTGCACCGTAAATAAAAAGCTTTTCTTCCATGTTGTATCTCCTGTTTTTAAAAAACTGTTGCGTTAAACTTATATTTTATTATGTAAAAATTTATTTTTCTTGTAGGGGGCGATGCCCACATCGCCCCGCAATTCGGGCGGATGTAGGCATCCGCCCCTACAATTTAGAATAGACAATACATAAAAATGTTTCACGCAACAGCCTTTGTCATTTTTTAGTCCTGACGAGGAATCGGATTTGATTCACCCATCGGCTTCATGCCGTCTGTCATATTCCAGAGGAATATCTTTGCATAGGATACCTCATCCGGCAGGTACAAATCTTCGGTGGTATAATTTACCGAAATCGGAGCATTTTCTGCACCTGATGCAATCGGTTGAGTATTCGGCAACACAAAGAGCAGTCTGTTGTTTTCGTCATACATCGCAAACGCAATCATAACATCCTTGCTTTCGTCGGTCAGATTGTTAAGCTTTGCCGCAACACTATATTCGGGGAAGAATCCGCCAATGCTGTCTACGGAATCGCCTGCCGCATCATAGATATCAAAGGAAGCAGCAATCAAATCAGCATCAAGCTTTGCTTTGACGGTTACACCCTCTGACTCAAAACCAACTACATTGATTGCCTTGATTTCAAAGCTGTATTCTGCACCCGGAGTAAGCCCGGTTACTTCTAAGGAATTTGCCTGATTCAGCTTCGCAATCTGTACACCATTCAGGTAGACATTTGCACCAATTGCAGTCAGTGCCGCCTTTTGCGATGCATCCCAATTTCCTTCCGGGATTGCCGGCAAGGTCCAGGAAAGCTTCACCTTGCTGCCGCCAGCTTCTGCTTTTACATCAGTAACGGCATCCACATGATGATCCTCTTCAAAATCACCGTTCCAGACTTCAATTTCCTTAACCGGAATCTTATTCGCATCCAGTTCGTAAACCTCAAAATCATCCAGAACCATATACGGCGCACCATTTACGGAAATATAGGTATTGGTATTTCCTAAGCTTGCAACCGTAATATCGGTATAATACTGCAGGAAGTTCTTGCTGGGCTTTGCTTCAATCTTTGCTCCGGCATTTCCTTCCAGGGAAATGGAGTTTCCGCCGGACAATTCCTTACCCTTTAGCTTATAAGCCACACGGTAGGTTTTTCCTGCTTCCAGCTTGCCTGCCAATGCACGGTTATAGAGGATAGATGCGGTATTTGCACTACCGTAGTTCCAGTAATATCTGCCATATGCAAATGCACGTTCACCAATTGCATCATCCGTATATGCAAAGTGTGTAATTTCCTTGTTTCCATAAGCATTCTGCCATGCAGTAACTCGGTCGGAACAGATTGTGGATGCATTGGTATAGAAGTCTCTCTTCTGCCCGTCTGCAAAGGTGAAGGTCAATTGATAGACATGACCTGTAACGCCCTTGGAGCCGTCTACTGTTACATAGTTATATTTGCCTGCAGCTAAGCTCATTGCCGGAGTTCCTGCAGCAGTTTCTTCCCCATTTGCATTCAATACGACTGCGTTCTTGACGCTGACCTCTTTTCCTGCAGTAACATCATAGAAGGAAATTGCACTCGGAGCAACCCACGGATTATACCATGCAATGTTGTTGCCTGCAGTTGTTTCCTTGACTACAATTCCGTCTGCTTTATAAAGGTCGGTTCCGTTGCCTTTTCCTGCGGTCACGGTGAGATATGCACCGTTGTATTCCATACCGGAACGGTTAACATCCTTTAATGCAACCACGTAATTTTTGCCGTTTTCCAGACCGTAGAGCGGCAAAGTAGATGCAACATCATATACCTCTGCAACTCTTACACCGTCTACATAGACATTGGTTCCGTAAATTGAATTATCGGTTCTTGTCCAGTTAAGGATAACACCGCCGTCTGTTCCGGTGTAGGTTGCATCGTAAATCTGAGACATACTCTGCACATCGTCAAAGGTTCCGTTTACAAACAGCTCATCCCCAACGACTGTACCGTTTTCAACCAGCTTGACAGAAATGTCGTCTACCCAGACAGCAGAACGGGTTTCTAAGTAAAGACCAATGGTTGTATTACTGGTTGCAGTTACTCTCTTTGTTACCTTGGTCCAGTCATAGGTATCGTCACAAGCAAACTTGATATCATTTCCTAAGAACCTCAGATATGCATATCGTTCATTGGATTCTGAGTTTCTTGCCTGAATGGTTTTGTACCAGAAGCTGACCTCATATTCCTTGCCTGCTTCAAAAACGGTCTTGTCGCCTTCGTACAAAATGAAATCCTGCCCAAGCCAAGCATAACGGTCCATCACCAAAGAACCGCTTCCGCTGTGGCTGTAGTTGGTTTCCTGACCGTATGCAAGCATACCTCTTGCACTCGATTGCAGACTCCAGTTGTCCTTGATTCCCCACTGAATCGCAGATACCTGTGTGGTAAAGGAAACGGAAGTATTATCATCATAAGTAAAATCGAAGCGGAACTTATCATTCAACTCGTCCTGCGAATCTGCAATATAGATGATATTCTCATATCCGCTTTCCAGATTCAAGTCTTCTACTGCGCTCTTTTCTACCGGAGCATCCCCGGAGATATTATAAATCTTGATACCGGTCAGGGTTGCATTGTCTAAATCCGGATTTATCCAGAATACTCTGACACGGGCACCGTTTTCACCGTCATCATAGGATCTTGCAGTCAGATTAATCGGATAATACGCTTTGATTTCCGGTTTCTGAGGCTCTACACTACCTGCGGTAACGGTAACGGTTTTTCCAATGCTCTCATAACCGCCTGCAGAAACACCTCTTAATTCATAGGTGTAGCTTTCACCGTCGGTAAGACCGGTAATCGGAAGCTCGGTTGCAGAACCCAATTCTGCAATCAGGTTGCCGTCTGCATCATAAACTCTGGTGCCGATTGCAGACTCTGCCTGTTGCCAATTGAGAACTGCACCGTTTGCAATGCCTTCATAACCGATATTGAAAACACCGGAGAAGGGAACGGTTCCGTCTGCTCTCGGGCTTTCAAAGGTACCGTCTGCAATCAGGTTGCTTCCGGTCGGATTGCCGTCCGCATCCAATGCATAGATTTCAATATCATCAATCCATGCATCGTTACACCAGCTCAGATTCAGCCCAAAGGCATAAACATCATTGGTATTACCTGAACCGGTAAAGTTCCTTGTGTATTGCTTCCATTCCGGAACCGTTGCACTGGAATTATTAGTACCGTTTATTTCATAGCCGTCTATCCGCAGGGATAAACCGTAATTATAATCGGTTCTGTACCAGAAGGAAAGCCGATAGTTCTGATCCTTGGTAAAGGTTGCCGGCTTATCAATCAATCGTACCCAAAAACGGTTATTGGCTGAACCGTCCCAGGTATGTGCTCTTAAAGCACGTTCACCGCTGTGAGAATCCGCACCGGTAACACCGACATAATAATTCTTTGTTGTTCCGTGCCATGTACCAATCGGATTCAAGACAGTTGCTTTTGTACCGGAATCGTTTGCCTGAATCACATATTCCGATTTTGCACCGTCTGCAAAGACAGTTTCTAATTTGTAAAGTGCATTAACATCGTCAATTGCCGCACTCTTGGCACCGGTTACATCTACTGCTTTGCCCCAGGTGCTTCCGCTAAGCTGATAAAGAGTAGTCGATGTAATCTCGCCTGCTTCTGCAGGCTTCCAATAAAGGGTTCCGCCATCTCCCTCGGTTGCAGGTAAAACCTTTGCAACACCCGGATAGTGTTTTGCGGTCAATGCCGTCGTTTCCTCTGTTTCATTGGCAAATGCTCCGGTCACACTCACCGTTGTGAGCATAACAACCGACAACAATGCCGAAAGAAACCGATTCTTTTTTGCTTTCATAAAAATTCCTCCTTCTTTTTTATATCATAACTTCGAAAAGTTTAGATAACACCTTGACTGCCTCTGCACGGGAGAGCTTTCCCTGCGGACGGAAGCTTCCGTCCTCGTAGCCGGAAATCAATCCGAGTCCCGATACAAAGTCAACCGCTTCTTTGAATTCTGCACCAACGAAATTACTGTCAGTAAATACTTTTGCTGTACCTTGTGCTGTTCCAACCTTCAATTCATATGCTTTTTTGAGCATATATGCCATTTCCTCTCTGGGAATTGCGGCATTTGCATCAAATACACCGTCTGCCTTTGCAGTCAGACCTGCTTTTGCCGCAGCATTGACCTCGCCTGCAAACCAATCCGCAGAATTAATATCTGCAAAGAGATTTTCTGATGCCGGTTCTATACCAAGCATCCGGACAAGCAATGCTGTAAACTCCGCACGGGTAATGCGTTTTTCCGGCATGAACATGGTTTCGGAAACACCGTGTACAATTTCCCTTCCGGTCATATCCACGATTTCCTGCTCTGCCCAATGTCCGTAGGTATCAAGGAAACGGTTATCGGTTTCCACCTCTAACAAAACCGCCGAAATCGGCTTCATGGTAAAGCTTTGCTGATAGGTTTTGTTATTCAGGATATCCTTCATTTCCCCAATCGGCTCACCGTTTAAAAGTACCTTGATTTCTTTTTCTCCATCCTTAATGCTTGTGTAATAAGCAATCTGAATCAAGAGCTTTCCGTTATAGGTGGTTGCATAATAGTCTGTGTTATAAATCGGTTCATTGGTCTTGGCATCTACCAATTGAATCCGATTCAAGCCTGCATCCTTTAAAATATCAGTTGTAAGCTCTGTCATTTCTTTTTTGTTCGGATAGGTCAGATAAATGCCGTCTGCGGTTACATCAATCACCTGCGACCGGGAAAGAATGTAATCTCTCTCCTCCTGCGGATAAGGCACATTATGCTCATCATACGCAAGACAGTCTTTTCCAAGCACAACCAGCTTACCGCCGTTATCGACAAATTTCTTTAACTCCTGCATCACAACCGGCTTGACATTTTTAAGATTCGGAATGAACAAAAGCCGTAAATTGTGCATCGTCTCCGGAGTGGATTCTGTGACAAAATGCGTCCGCTGTCCGTTATACATGAGTGCAGAATAGGTGTTATAAACAGCATTCATAACCGAATTGTTCATAATACGTCCCGACTGTGCAAACATGATTCCTGCCTCTGCCGGCTGATCCTGCAAGGCTTTTACTTCATAGGCAAGCCGTTGAAGGTCAAGAGAGATTTTACCTGTCTTATATAAGATATCGGGATAGAGTGTCACCCATTGTGTGTAATACTTGTGCTGTCTGGCACGGGCTCTGTCCTCCCGTTCAAAAATCCAGATGGTAGAAGCACCTCTGCCATGCAATGCACCGCTCCACATATTCAACGCAACACTATCCGATGTCTCATCGACCGTTATATTATTGTTTCCTTCTTCAACCACCTCACCCAAAGCAAGGGTGTATCCGCCAAAAACATGGTCCTCGGAATTATGCACCGGCATATTCTTAACAGAACGTGACAAATCATAGTATGCAAATTCGTGTTCAAAATCCGCACCGTTCAAACTCCCCTCATCATTTTCGCTGTCAACTCTGTAAATGTGTCCGGTTGCATCCAGACCGTTGATATCAGAAAACGTCGTCCACTTTTCGGTGTCTGTTCCGATGAGTGCCTGATTTCTTGCTCTTGCATAATCTGCTCTGCCCACTTCATTCATCTTTTTGGAATGAATCAGTGCATGAGGCGCACACTCTTTGACCAAATCTGCCGCCCAATGATGCCAGTCGGCAAAAATCTTATCGGCAAATTCCTTTCGTGCAAATTCAAATGCTGAATAGGTTTTACCGCCACGCATCGGTACTTCTTCAAAGCTTGCACATTCCAATTCAAATGCCTGATTCAGTGCATCTAAATCATTATGGAACCGTTCTTTTAGGAAGGCAACCCAATCATCATGATAGAAATCCGAAACCGATGCATCGGTTGCATTGAATGCCGGCTCGTTGGTCAGACAAACCGAGCCGAAGGATTTATAATCCGCAACCGCCGGAATCAATGTCCGGATATAGACCTCATAAAGCTCCTTGATTAAATCTGCATTCATGTTGTACGGATAAAAACCACCGCCGGTATACTTTAATTCCGGATAATTCGTTAAAAATTTCGGCATATTATGTCCGGCTAACAGCAGGTCAATCCGTATGTCATTTTCCTCCGCCTTGCGGAAGTTTTCACGAATTTCTTCCAGGTAATCATAGTTAATGGTATAATCCACGCCCTCAAAGCATTCGCCGCTTTCAAAGCCGGGGTCCTTTAAGAGATTTTCGGTACTGCCCGACTCACAGATGTATATATCATCCAGATACAACGCATCTGCCTTTGCTTCGGTGTAAATCTTTAAGGTCAGCTCGGTCTGATTTTCTCCGGTGGTATAGGTGCCGGAGAAGGATTTCCAGTCATAAGTATTCTGCAATGAAATCCGGTTCGCATAATCGCTTGCGGTGAACCATGCGTTTACAACATTTTCACCCTTTGCAGACAAGCCAAAGGAATAAGTGGTGTTCGGCTTTGTGTGAACCGTCTGATGAATATAGCGATAACTGTTTTGTGTCCATTTTTCTGCCGGGTCAACAACCTTTAGTGCATACTTTCCGCTTTTTACCACATCTTCGGAGAGTGTGCTTTCAATCGGGTGCCAGAGTCCCTCCGTCACCTTCCAGTACGAGTTAATGTCCGGCGTTTTTAACAGGTCATACATTCTGACCTCGGTATGTACCACATTATTTCCCATCTTCTTCAAAAACGGAAAATCCTTCTTTAACAGATAGAACCAGGTTAAATATCCGACAAAATTGACCGGACTTTTTTCAATTTTTCCATGGTTATCTACATCTGCATAGAACTGTCCGCCCTCAACCGACAAATCACTCGACACAAACCGAGGTACATACTGCGGTTCGATGGAGCCGTCTAAATATCCTTCTGCCAGCGCCTTGGTTTCGTTGTAGATATTGGTGAGTGCATAAATCATATGCTCCAGCTCACCAAGCTCCTCTGCCTGATAGTCCTCCTGCATCCATTCTAAAAATCTTCCTAAGATTGCTTCGCCGACATCTAAATAATCGGTTGGCATATTCTGATTTTTACACTGCTGAACCAATGCAACCAGCTCTTTGTGATAAGCCTCTATCTTCGGATAGTTCTCGTGATAAAAGTCCTGTAATTGTGCAAAGCTTCGGGAAACGGTAACCGTTTTCTGACTGATATAGGATTTCTCACCGCATCGGATTTCGGCAATCATCTGCCGTTTTCCGCTTTCCGGGAAGGTAAGCACCATTTTCCGTTTGATTCCGGTGTTTGCAGCAACGGTAAAGCTTTCGGAAAAGCCTGCCTCCGGAATTGAGACGGTAAATTCCCGCTCTTCGCCATCGTTAATCAGATAGAGATTGTACTCCTCTTCTGCGTTCAGGTCCACCTCTGTCGGGCCTTGAATCCAGCCAAAATAGTCTCCGCCCTCCTCCATGAGCCGCAGCACGGGGAAATTGATATTATTCTTGGTCTGATGAATTCCACCGCCGGAAAAATCGATTCCGCCGATTCTTCCCTGACCGTCATTGTCATTCACCAGAATATCCAGCTTGATTTCATCCGGACGTTCTTTAAAAATTGCGTTCCACGGAAATGCAATATCGTAATAGGTATATTCTCCGTCACGCTTGGTGGCAACGCCAATGCTTGCATTGACCGAATCGGCAAAGCCGGAGAAAATGCCATAGGTCTGTTTTTCCTCATCATGCACAAAGCCGGTTTCGTTCCCAAAGGGATCCTCTGCGCCAGTAATTGCAAGCTGAATACTGTCTGCCGTCCAATAATTTGCGTTGTTGAAGGCATAATGCACCGGGTCAAAAACCTTGAGTGCAATGTAGAAATTTTCCTCGTCATAACCCAGCTTGACATCGCAGGTGACATCCAACACGCTGGATGCAAGATACTGTACCTTCTGCTTCTCGCTTGCCGGAATGGTCATCGGGAGCGCTTCTCCCCACTCGTCATAGAAGCAGTCAACCGAATAGCCGGAAAGCTTGTAAACCGGGATATACCCTATGGTTGCAAGCTCCTTTTTAAAATCAGCAACCAAGAATTTATCCGCTCCGGCAATGGATGCCGTCACGCCCGATGTGGTTGATTCCGGCTCTTTTTGCGTACCTGCGGTTTCAAATCCGGGATTTTTTATCATATTCGTTCCCTCTTTTCCTGCTTCGTACACAAACACGTCATCAATCCACACCTCACACACACCGTCAAAGGCAAACATAACACTCGCCTGCCCACGTGCGGTTTTACAATCGTAAGTAAATTCATAATCCGTCCACTCCGATGCACTGCCATATCGGGAAATGGAATAATTGACATCTGCAAAATCAATTCTGCCCTTTTCGATGTTTGTAAATTTTGCAGAAAATCCGAATTTATATCGTTTTCCGGCTTCTAAATCCACCGTTGTTCCCATGGTCAGGAATTTCCGGGGTTGTTCCGGAGTTTTGTTGACCAGATGGATTGCGCAGTTTCCGCTCCGCTTGGTTTCGTAGTCCAACGAACCCCAGGAGTCGGAATCCAGACTGCGGATTGACCAGCCGGGAGCCGTCTGTGTATCATAGGTATCGGTTCCGATTGCCGCAAACGCAGAAAACGGTGACACCGTCATACAAAACGCCAACAATAAAGTGATTAACTTTTTCATATGCTCTTCCTTTCTTATGATTGAATTTCCCAGATTCGTCCATTTTCAAGCGGTGTCTGAGCATCATTCCAGATAAAGGTTTTTAAGTACATTTCCTGATTACTCTGTGGAACTGTCAGCTCAGATGCTATATCTGCCCCGACACAAACCACCTGCAAAAGACGCATATCTGCTCCGAAGAATGCCATGTACAGTGTTCCGCTTGTCATTTTTGAGGAAATACCATAGTTTTCTCCTGCCCTTAAGACTGCAACCGGCGCACCGTCCTTTGTGAATTTCACCGGGTAATCCAAGTAGGCATATTGGATTTCTTTTCCCGCTATCCCATACACATCGACCGGAGTGCATGAAACCACATCACCCGATTCCAGACCCGGGAGCAGGACACTGCCGATTCCCTTTGTGAGCTTTCCGATTTGTTGACCGTTTACAGATAAGCGAACAGCCGAGAAATTACTGTTTGTCGGCTCCTGCCACGAAATTCTTGTTCCTGCATCGGTTTTTATAAGCTGAAGATTGGATAAGCTTCCGCAATCAGACGCATCCAGATTCTCAAAGTCACCCTCCGGCAAGAGATTTTCCCCGGTCGGCTCACCGTCTGCCCCAAGCTCATAAATCGAGACATCGTCAATCGTGCAGGCGTTTGCCATCTCATCAAATACAATCCGGAAATCCCCCTCCACCGTTGCGGTTTCGGGTGCGGTGGTATCATAGTAGTAATACCGCCAGTCACTTCTTATTTCCGGGAAATAATCAATATCGGCAATTCTTTGAATGATTCGTTTTTCCGGCAGAATCGAAGGCTTTATCGTCAGACTGCTGACATGGTCCGCCTGCATCCAGAAGGAAACACGATAGCTCTTTCCTTCCTCCACCGAATAACTGCCGTTCTTTGCCTTGATATTGACATAGGAGCTATCATAGCTGTTAAAATTCGCCGCAAAGCTGAGTGCATAATTTCCGCTATGCGCATTCCTGGTATATCCGGTCTCATATTGATAGCAGATGGTCTGATCGCTTCTGTTATTGACCGTCGCACTCCAATCGCCGCCAAGCGATGCATTCATCACACCACCCAATACATACGCCGCAGGGGATGCGTTATTAAATTCCAGCAATATTTTAAAGTATGCCGCACCGTTATGCGTTCCGTTATCATGATAACTGCAGACCGCATTGGCATCGGTTGAAAAGGTGTCCGAAACAAGTGTTTCTGCACCCGATGCATCCACCCGATACACAGATGCTTTTTTGATATGGGCATTGTCCGGATTCACCCAGGAAATTTTGTAACCGCTGCGATACTTTAAAATCGGAGTGACCGGCAGACGTTTGCTGGTTGCAATCCCGTCTCTTTTTGTCACCGCCGCATTGGTTTCTTCCAATAAAAGCGGAACATTCGGCTCTGCGACCAAGGTTTTTTTCATTACCTCTCCGGTGATAAGATTCTTCCATCGTTCTGAGCCGGAAACCGTAAGCGCAACCGGATTGGTGCCATAGTTACAGAGATTTACCAACTTTTTACCGTTGTGTTGGGTTGACATCCAGGATACCTCAGAAGGGATATCCCCGGTATCGGTTTCGGTGACAGATACCGTCCGTCCAAACCGCTTGACATAAGTTCCAATCACATATTCGAGTGTTTCCTGCGTCGGGACAGTCATTTTTGTGCCGTCTGTCTGCGATGCAAGCACACCTGCTCCCGACAACGCCTGCGAAACCGCAGCTGTATCCCGGTTTTGGTTCTTTTCATTTTTAGAAAGACTTTGTTTGCCGAGCACAAGCTTGATTCCGTCAAATTCTGCCAATGTATCAAGCACACCGTCCGGAACACACACCGCATCCGGAACAATGACCAGGCGGACTGTTTCCGGGATTTCCGGATTGGTATCGGTAATAAAATGAACCCGTTCTCCGGCATTCTGCACCGCCTTATAGGCCTTGTAAACACTATTTAAGTAGGATTCGGAATAAATGCGTGCCGTTTCAGAATACAGAATTGCAACCTCTGCATCGGCATTTCGCAAGGCTGAAACCTCTGCGGACAGTCGGTTTAAATCCATGGTTGCCCGGGAAAGCTTCCACAAATGCTCCGGCTTTAGCTGGAGCAATGCATCGAAATGATTTTCCTGCTTGGCATATTCGTACTGATTATCCCAAATCCAGACCGAGCTTGCACCCAGTCCATGCACCGCACCCTGCCAGGTTGCCGAATAGACAAACTGTGCCGCATGGTGCGAATTTTCGCTGACGATATGATTTTCTGAGTTCACAACCGGTGCCTTTTTGATGGATTCAAACAAATCATAATGCATATCCATAATAAACTGCTTCTGCGGTGTCGTAAGCGTTCCGCCTGAATCGCATCCGTTGACATCAGAAAATTCTGCAAACAACTCGTAATTTGCACCGTTGAACATCTGACTTCTGACACCTGGGTCAATGTCCTCGGGACCCAGTATGTAGTTTAGGGTTTTGCTATGTACCAACACATCCGGAATGACTGCTTTTACAACCGATGCCACCCATGCGTGCCATCCGGCAAAAAGCTCTTCGTTAAAGCTCTTATAGTCTGCATACATCGGATGCTTGGCATTGTATCTGCCGATTGTAAAAATCTCCGACAAATCAAGCTCTGCAAAATCGCCGTAGCTACTCTGATATGCATCGTTAAGATTTTCGATGATTTGATACTTGTTGATTAACCACTCCCGCCATGCCGGATTATACCGCTCCGGCTCATAGGCAGAGATGAAGGAAGGCTCATTCGACAGACAAATACTGTTTAGTGCCGTGCAATCCTTGATTCCGGTCATCAATGCCGTCAGATAGGTTTTTATCATCTGCCGGGAGGTTTCCAGCAATGGGTCGTAGGAGAAAAATCCATAACCGCTATATTCCAATTCCGGATAAAGCACCGATAAAAAGGCAGGCTTGTTATGTGTTGAAATCAGCAAATCCACCTTGATATGATGTGCTTCTGCATCCTCTAAAAAGCTTCGCACTTCATCAATCACATTCTGATTGATTCCAAATCCCGTATCGGTATGATTTTCAAAGGAAAAATTCTGAATCAGGTTGGTTGTAGTACCATCCTTATACAGCGCAACCGCATCAATATAGATATAGTCCGCCCCCAGCTCATTGACAAACGAAATATCCAGCTCGGTTTCGTCCGCCCCGGTGGTGTAAGAGCCTTGATATAACACCCGACTACTATCCTCTCCGGTCTGATTCAGACGGATGTAGCATCCGTCTTTGAGTGTTTTCCCCTTGACAGAAAACCAGAAATTCGGAACATTCTTCCGTTTTACATAGAACAGATAGTTGTATTTGGTCGACGGCTCCACCGCCACCTTCTGATGTACCATGGTCAGCTTATTCAACCGCCAGTCGGTGTTTTCATCCTTCATACAAAGCGAATAACTGCCTCGCATACTCCAGTCTGAGCTTTGCGAAACAATCGTGGTGTCCTCAATCTGACGGACAATTTCCCAGTTATCAGCAGGATTTGGCTCTCTTAACACCTCACTCATGCTGACTTCACTTTGCACATAATTAAGACCGGCACGCTCCAGAAAGTCAAGGTCCTTGCGAATCTGCTTCCAATGTCCGGCACCGTTTAGAAATACCGGCTGTTGAATTGTTTCGCCGTCCTTTAAAACCGTTCCGACAAAATCTTTTCCCAAGAGACGAACCGGCTCATTCTGCAGAGCTACTGCGGAAAACGCCTGCTTTTCCCCGGCAAGGTATGCCTTCAAATCCGTAACGGTTTTTCTTCCGATTCGCTCACACGCATCGGTTACATACTCCGCCATAACCGGTTTTTGGGAAAGCTCAGACACATAACGGTTCAGAATCTCCAAGGATGCTGCTTCGTAATCGGTCGGAATCCCGGCATCATGACAAGCATCCATCAGCACACGGATTTCTGACTGATATCCGTTGATTGTTGTCAGGGAGTCCGCCTGCACCAATCCGGCAGGCAGACACGCAGCAGCAAGGCTTACCGCTAACATCCCCGAAATCATTTTCTTCATATTCACACCCCTGCTTCAGAGAACACCGTCATGCCGGATAAGGCTTTCTTTGTGTTCAGTCCGTCTAAAACAAAGCATTTTACAAAAATCTCCTGTGCAAGCATTTCCTGTGTGATGGTAAAGCTTTGAGAAAGTGTTTTCTTATCTGCAATCTCCTGTGCATCTGTTAAGAGCGGAAGCATTTCTCCGTCTGCATAAATTGCTATTGCAAGTATTGCATCCATAGAATCTGTCTGTGTGTTTGCCACCTCTACAGAAACGGTAAAGCTTCCCTCGGACAGCTTTGCAGCTCTTGCTTCGCCCTTCTTCAATACAATTTCATGCACCTTATAATCGAATGCTTTGGGCAGGACCGAAAATTCTACCGCTTTTCCGACCGGAGCGCCGCCATTGGTGATAGTAACAAGCTTGATCTGATTTTTTCTGCCGTTTACCAGACCGCCGATTGTTGCTTGGTTCATTCCTGCAAAGAAGCTTCCCTTCAACTGTCCGTTTGCATAGACATTCACGCCTGCACAGTTGGTATCACTCGGCAAATCCCAAGAAAGCATAACCTCGCCGTCTCCTGCTTCATGGGTATAGCTCTTGACACCCTCCATTGGGGTGACGGTTTCAAAATCGCCGTTTTCAAGCAGATTCTCTCCAACCGTTTCCCCGTTTTCTACCCGGAAAAGAGTAATGTCGTCCAGATAAACATCCGGAATACTGTTCAGCTTAAAAATCAGAGTCGGTGCATGATTCTTGACCGTAAAAGTTGTTTCGGCATACTGCCAGTCCTCGGTTGCCGTCGGAACAGAAACATTCTTATTCTCCTCCAATTGGATGGCGATACTATTATAATCACTGCCACGGTACCAGAAGCCCAACTGATAGGTTCCTGCCGTTATCATGGAGGTATCTCCGGTATAATTCAAGTGTGCATTCTTATCCACAGTTCGGAACAGATGATAGGCATAGGCTCCGCC
>SVJN01000053.1 GCA_015068965.1 Oscillospiraceae bacterium | reverse complement strand
CGAAGTGATTTTTAAAAAATATTCTCCAATCGGAGAATTGGGTGATTTTGCGCTCACCTATGCTGACACATTAGCAAAAACCACCGGCAGAGGCACCTGCATCACCGACCGAGACAACATCATTGCAGTCTCCGGTGTACCAAAGAAGGAGCTTTTAGAAAAACGAGTCAGTTCAGAAATTGAGAATGTCATGAACGAAAAATCCAGCTTCTGTTCCAAGGGCTTTGACTCCGGCATCAGCATTGCAGAGGGAGTTGACAAATACAATGCAGGGGTTGTTGTCCCGATTGTATCTGAGGGTGACACCATCGGTTCGGTCATCTTAGTCATCAACGACGGCGAGCAAATGGGCGAGGTAGAAAACAAATTGGCAGAATCCGCCGCCGGCTTTTTAGGAAAGCATATGGAAGGCTAATAAATTCAAAAAAGGCGATTGCGTTCGACGCATATTGTGTATAAAAATTCATTTTCTTGTAGGGGGCGATGCCCACATCGCCCCGCAATCCGGGCGGATGCAGGCATCCGCCCCTACATTTTTGAATTGAATATACATAAAAATGTTTCACGCAACAGCCTTTTTTTGAGCTTATTGATGTAACTTTCTATATTCCGTTGGGGTCATTCCCTCTGATTTTGTAAACCGTTCTGCAAAATAGCTTGCTGTGGAAAAACCGCATACATAGGCAATTTCGGTCATATTTTCATTTCCGGACAAAAGCATTATTTTTGCTTTGGTAATCCGAAGCTCGTTCCGATATGCAATCGGAGTGATACCGGTGACCTTTTTAAACAGGTGCGATAAGTAAAACTGGCTGATTCCAACCCGCTCTGCAATCTGGAAAACACTCATTTCGGTTGCAATATTTTGCTCGATGATTTCTTTTATCCGTGCTACAACCGGCATTTCTTCTGCCCCTTCTGCATTCGCAGACCGTACCAATGAAACAATCTTCAAAATCAACTCCGGATTCTTTTCGGGATTTTCCTCAAACTCTGCAATCAACGCATCCAGCTTTTTTATATCAAGCCTATGAACATTCGCACAGTTTGCGGAATATACCTCAAAGATTTTTCCGATAATCTCCTGCTTCGGATATGCAAGCAACACCTGTACCGCCTCTTCATCCCGATACATCTCCCAATCGCCGTAAGGGTTATTCTCCGCATCTGCATATTTCCCGAGCTTGGATGCAATGTGTGCAAGGTAACTCCCCTCATCCACCAACTTTCCTGCCATGATATCTGCTTCGGTGATTTTAGAAACCAGAATTTCTCTTGCATCCTGATATGCTTCCTCCAAAGAACTTTTAAATCCGCCACGTTCACGGTCATAGGTGATATAAATATAGCCGTTCTGCTCTTTCGCATCCGGATAACTGACCCAATCCCTGCCATCCAATAAAAGTTGCCATTTCCAGGTCTTGCAGTCGTCATCCGAAAGCAATGCAGTGAGGTTGTTTCTGCCCTTGAAATTGACATGATTGATTAAAAGCACTCTGCCCGATTCCAATCTCCGGATAAAGAAACGGGAATTCGGCCCGCCTAATCCGCTATCCTCGCCCTTGCACCAGGTTTTACCTCTGTCCCAGGAATAGGAAACACCGATTCCGTAATTGGTTCTTACCAGCATCATGAGTCTGCCGTCATTCAGTTCCAGCACCATATGCTCATCAAAGCAACGGTCAGGCACATCTGCAACACCGTACTCAACAATTGTTTCTCCGTTATCGACACTGCGATATACAAAAGAACCTCTTTGTACACGTTTTGTTGCGTGTTCTATCATAACGGTGACATTATGATTCCATACTGCAAGCGGGAACAGCCACTCACCGCTGGATAAAACAGTAGGTTTATTCATCATCAGGTCATAGCCGATTTTCTTGACATCGCTCCACACAAGCTCATCCGCATCGGGGTTTTCACAAATCACTGCATACTCAGCATGCTCCGGCATAACTGCCCAGCAAAACCATAACCTGCCCAATGGGTCAATCCATAGACATGGGTCATAGCAACGGTAATCAGCCCCCAAATCGGCAACCGCAATCGGTTCAGAAAAGTTCTTTTCATCATCCGACATCAAAAGCATCACATAATTTCCAAGTGTTTCCTTGATTCCACCGGAGTAAAAAGTCAGGAAACATCTTCCGCCCTTTGTCACCTCAATCCCCGGAATCCCTTGCCAGATTCGGTGTTCGGTCGTATACTTCTTTAATTCTTCTTTATCTGTAATAAACATCGGAACCAACCTCCTTTACAGAAATCATACCATGCCACTTTAAAAAAAGCTATAACAAAATTGCTCTTTGGTGATTGTCTACCCTGCCAACCGCCTCTAAAATTTCAACCGACGGTGTCGGAATGCGTCCTATTGCATCTGATTCTTAATCAAGCACTCTGTTTCGCCTTATTCTTCACCGACACCTACCACTATGCTGGTACGGAACCTCCATATCAGAAAAGCATACGGAAAAAGCCCCACCGAAATCAGCAGGGCTTTCTTTCCCGATTCTGTTGTTTGGGTCAAAGCACAGAACCGGTTCTATTCATCAAACATGGAAAACGCATTGATTTTCCGCAGCTGCAGAATCAGCTTTTTCATGCTGGAATACTCAAATTTCTTTAAAATTCTTCCGGTATGCGTGCGAACGGTGGATTCCGAAACATACCGCTCCTCTGCAATCTGTGCACAGGATTTTCCGTAGTAGAGACCTTTTAGAATCTCAAACTCGGAGTTAGAAAGCTTGGTCATGAGATTGAGAATGTACAAAAGTGATTTCTGATTGTTCTTTACTTCCTCATTTTCTGCCTCTAAAAGCTTTTGCTTGCGCATGATTTCATTGGTCTGCTCCACAATCTTCTGTGCAATGCCCGGACGCAGAACGACCTGATTTTCATACACTGCCCGAATAGAGCGAACCAGCTCCTCCGCCGGCAGGGTTTTTACAAAATAGTCGCTGATGCCTTCCTGGAAGGCACGGAAAATATATTCCGGCTCCTCATGCACCGTCAGCATCATGATTTTTGCCTGTGGCTGATACTCCTGTACAAAGGGAATCAACTCCAGTCCGGTCTCGGCAGTATCCATCTGAATATCCAGCAAAATCACATCCGCCTGATTTCCCAGAATCAGCTTTTTACTGTCTGCTTTATTATTTGCCGTTCCCAAAAGCAGAATATCCTCGGTCATTTCAAAGACATAACGGTAACAGTCGCAGATGCTCTGCTGGTCGTCACACATGATTACTTTAATCTTCTCCATAACGGTTGCTTCTCCTTTTCTTCTTCCATCGGCAATAGCAGTTGAAAGGTGGTTCCCTCTCCTACCTTGCTGATGACATTGATATATCCATAATGTGCCTTGATTACCTTTTCCACATAGGTGAGTCCCAAGCCAAAATTTTCCGAACCGGATTTATTTGAAAACAGAGGCTTGAAAATATTTTTCAGTTCGGAATGCGGAATTCCGGGTCCGTTATCTGCGATTTCGATGCTGATATACTGACCGTCACAATCGTAGGTAATGCGGATTTCCCCATCCGGGATATCGGAATTACGAATCGCCTCGACAGCATTGACAATGATATTGGCAAGCATTGCAACAATATGACTTCGGGAGGCGTGGAACATCACATCCGCACTTTTATACTCCGTTTTTACCGAAACACCCTCCGGCACACCGCTTTTTGCAATGGCTTCTTCAATACATTGGGTTGCGGAAATATTTTTCACCTGTAGCTTGATATCGCCCAGCGAATCAATGATGCCGGAAATATTCTCCACCGAAACCTCGGACAAATCCTTAATTTTCCCTAAAATTTCAATCACTAAATCATATCGGTCCTCAGCGTGATTCTGTGCAAGCTCTGCAAGCTTTGCAATTGCCACAAAGGAATTTTTATAGGTATGAAAAATCATTCTGGTGCTTTTGTCAAGCTTCCTGTTATTGGAAACAATATTATCCCGCCGGAAAATGACCAGCTGATGATAGGGTTTGAAATACCACAGAACAAACAGAATCAGCACCAGCACCACCATCAGGACAACCGGAATCATCAGATAAGAATTCCATTCCAGCATACGGTTCGGATACCGTAAAAGTGTCAGATAGAAGGGATTGATATAGCGGAGTCTGCCGAAGATGAAAAACACGCAGACAAAGAGATTGAGAATGCTGACACAAACCAGACAGACCTTATTTTCCCGCTCATCGAAAAAATGCTTTGCCTCACGGATTTTCCATAAAAAGCAGAACATTGCCAGTCCCATACACAGAAAAATCAGTCCCATGCTCATGCCGTTTCCAATCCGGATCAGATGCTCTACCCGTTCGGGATTTTGGGAAAATTGCAGCATCAGATGCAACCGCTCACCGGTTGCATAATCGTTATACCAAAGATAAAAAAGCGGCGGTATCAGCAATAATATGTCCCGGAGCAGCTTCTTTTGATAAAGCATCCGGAATAACAGCATCGGCACAAGCAGAATGAGTGCAATGCCCCAGTTATAAATCCGTGAAATATCCGAAACTCTGATTTTGATTTTCCCAATCAGAAGATACATCGAATAGTCAATGCTTAAGAAAAAATCATAAAAAGAGAATTTTGCCATATAAAGAATGGTGGAGGTCAGCAGTAAAAAAATCCCAACCAGATAGCAGGAAAAGCACCAGGTAATTTTCTGCTTGAAGGAACGCAAAAAAACAAGCACCAGAAACAACAGCACCAGATAAATTGCAATGACCATACCCTCACCTCTTTTGTTCTATTCTATCACGGATTTGTGTCAAATTCAAGTAGCAGAGTGATAAATTTTCAATTCAAAAGGGACAGAATCAACCTCTGCCCCTTTTGGCTTTTTCTGTTACAGCTTTTTTTCTACGGTTTCACATACCCGATGTAAGCCCCAAAGACCGTTTAAGAAATATGCACGAACGGTTTTTGTGCCAGCCGGGACGGTAAGTGTACCATGAATCGGATTTTCACCAAGCGGTGCCGGGACAGTTTTTGCAGAAAGTCCGGTCAAAGCACCGTTTGCATCGTAGGATGCTAAGTACATGGTGATTTTTTCATAAATTTCCTGATTGGTGACAATGGTAAAGCTTGCATTTGCCACACCGTCAGAAAGGGTAATTTCCCCGTCTTTGAGTTCATAAGGATTCTTTACGGTAAAGGTAAGTCCGCCAAAGCCGATTGCCCATACATTTCCGGTCGTCTTGATGGTTGCACGGAGGTACTCTGCCGCATTTTCCGGAATTTCTGCCGAGAGATTCACACGATACCAATCGGAAATACCGGTTGAGCTTCCCTTTACCTCAAGGGGATACCAGGTTTCATTGTCGAAGCTATATTCCAGAGTAACATAGTCCTGATAAACCTTGATGCTATTGACATGATACAGCACCATATCCACCTTTAAAAGCTTGGGAATCTTCCAGGTCAGGGAGGAATCCTCATCCTTATCCCGTCGGATTCTGCTGTCTGAGGAGAATTTGTCCGGATTTGATTGGTCGATTATCCAGGTTCCCTTTTTCTCAAATATCAAATCCATATTTTCTAAATCATCCTGAATGACGGCGGTTCCGCCTGCCTCTGCAATGACAGTATTCTCATAGGCTGCGGCACCCTCTGTAATCTGCACTTCACCGATTCCGCAACCGGTTCTGCTGGTTGCCGTCTTATCCAGTTCAATCCGGATATATTGGGTTCCGTCGGGCAAATTTTCTGCTTTCAAGAAGCTTCCGCCCCACGCACCGGCATAACCGGAATCTGCTGTGGTTGTATAGGATACCTCGGTATAATCCACATTATCCGGACTGCATTGGATGGTAACTGCATTGACAAACGCCACATCGGTATAATAAAGTAAGACCTGCACACTTTCAGGATTCTTGTGATAGTAGGTCAGATATTGATAATCCTCAGCATCCTCCCCCATTGCACCGGAGGTTCTTTGGAATCTGCCGGTGTCGTTATTGAGCTTATCTGCATTATTGCTTTTGATTTCCCAGAATTCACTATAATCATAAAGCAAAGAAAAATCATCTGCCGGGTCTGTGGTAACATCGCCGGGCATTGCAAAAGCCGGAGCCGTTCCTAACAAAAGACAGGCACTCATTAAGTATGAAAGTAATTTCTTTTTCATGCGTTTTCCCTCCCTATCTCAATGCCAACAGACGGTTTAACATTACAGCAGTCTGTGCTCTGGTTGCAGGTGCTTTCGGACAGAAGCTTCCGTCCTCCATGCCGGTGATAACACCGCTTTGCTTCATACAAAGCACTGCATCCCTTGCATAACCAGACACCTGCTCCATGTCAGTGAACGGTTCTTGTGACAAAGACAGTTCGATTGCTTGATTTTTTGCCACGCGGTAAAGAATGGTTGCCATATCCTGACGGGTAATCGTGCATCCGACACCGAATTGTGTTTCGGAAATACCGCTGACAATCCCTTCTGCATAGGCAGTCTTGACAAAGCCTTCGTACCAGCTACCCGATGCAACGTCTGCATACTGCCATGTAGCATCTTGTTCTTCTATTTCAAATGCCTTGATTACCAATGTAACGAATTCTTCTCGGGTAATCTGACGGTTGGGATAAAGGTTTCCGGTTCCATCACCCGACAGAATTCCGGCTGCCTTTAAAGCCTCCATGTCTGCTCTTGCCCATTCTGCATCTGCTAAATCATCGGTGGGCTTGGGTTTTACCGGAGTTTGTACCGGCACATTCGGTGTTGCTACTGACGGTGCTTGTGTGATGCTCGGAATGACAACGCCTCCGCCGCCACCGCCTCCGCCTCCGCCGGTGGAAGTGTTTTTCTTGGTCTGCTTTTTATAAAGTTCTTCTACTTCTTCCTTGAATAAGGTTTCGATTTCGTTGATATCCTCGTAGCTTTCTTCATAGATGTTTTTGAATACATCTGCCTTTGTTTTGAGCTTATCATACTGATTCCAGACTGCATCGGTAATATCCAGACTGTCACGATAGATATCGGTTACCATCTTCTGTAAATATGCCCAGTCCTCCGGCATAGTCAGGTCAATTTCAACCGAGCCGTCTGTTACCTTCTTGGAAAAATCCTCTAAATCGGTAATCGGCAATGCTTCCTCACAGAGCAGGTCGCAAACCGCCTTTTGCTTTTCTTCCCGGGTTTCCTCGGTTCCGATTGCATTGTAAGCAGTAAAATCAATCCCCAACAGTTCTCCAAGTGCTGCAAGCTTTGCATAAAGCTCCTCGCCGGTGGTGCAGGCATTTAATTCTGCCGCTGTACAAGCCTTGTTAATGCCCTCCTGAAGTGCAGTAACGCTATCAAAACCGCCGGCTGGCTTGATAGAACCAACCAACAAGGTTGCGGCATTTAACTGATTGTCCCCTAATGCATTCCATACACTCAAATCTAATTGCAGCAGCTCGGCATATTCCGGCGATAGCAACGCTACCGCTTCTTCTGCATCCGCTGTGTTGAGTTCACCGATCTTTCCCTCCACGGTGGTCGGACTGGTATATTGGAAGGTTGTGTTAAAGATATCCTCACTATAGTTTGCACCTACATAGAGGGTATAGGTTCCGTCAGCAGATTCCGGAATCGGGAAGCTTTTATAAAATGCTCCCGTCTCATCGGTTACCACCTCGCCGAACACTTTAATTTTTGCAAAAATGTCTCCGTCTGCAAGCTCGGAAATATCCTCTGCACGTCCGGATTCCTGATTAGCAGGCACAATCGCCATCAGGGTTTTATTCGCATCTGCCGTTCCCGAAACGGTAACGGTCTTGGTTTTTACATCATAGACTGCACTCAGACCTTCGATTGCATCTGCAAAAACGGAGGTTTGCATCAGAACCGCAAGCGCAGCTGCTAAAATAATCTGTTTTTTCATACAATCCCCTCCTATTCGTTGATAACAAAGATATTATGCTGTGCCATATAGGTCATATGACACATTACCAAGGACGCATTCGGACCGTAGGTTTCATAGTCACGCACCTCAGAGAAGGTTTTGGAAACTGTAATCTTATCCTCACTCTTATCATAGACATAAACCGGTGCATTCTTCATCGGTACAAACCAGAGCTTGTTATTTCCTGACAACAGATAATCTGCTTCGTGCAGATAATCACCGGTTGTTGCATTCTTCTCATAGGAAATCAGCAAGGTATCGCTGTTTTTCTTCTGAACCTGACCACGGACATAAACATTTTCACGGGTACGGTTTCCGTCGTAGGTATCTGCCGGGACGAAATTATCCGGAGTGCTGACAACACGGATGCAGGCGATGGTACCGTTCTGCATCTTTTTAAACTGGATGATGGTTCCTCTTGTGAGCTGTTCAACGGCTGTGAATCCGCTTAAAACAGTATTGGTTCCAACCGGCATTTCCATCCGCTCGCCCTTTGCATAGGCATAAACCTTTGTGATTGCCTCACCACTTGCCTCGTCATAGGAAGGAATGACTGCATCCACCATTGCATAGGCATCGACCTGATTATCAATGGTATCCGCACCTAAAATATCCACACGCAAAAGCAAGGAGCAATATCCGATGTCGTCATTATCAAAGCCAAGCAAACGGTAGCCGTTTGCAGACTTGAATGCATCAACATCCTCTACCGTAAAGTCCTCGTCCTTTGCCCTGCCTGCTACCTGAGATTCGATATCCGGAACCCGGAAGCAGACTGCACCTTTTGCCGCACCAAATCGCATACCGATGCTGCGGTAGGTTGTATTATAGGTATTTCCCCTGGTATAATCTGTATAATAAACCTTGATTTTATCATCCTCTGCGGTTATATCACCCTCGGTGATTTTGTCATGCGTATAAAGCTTAGTAATTTCTCCGACACGGTTGGTTGCAAAACGTATCGGTTGTGCCGGGACTTTATCGTAAACCCTTCCGTCGTAGCCTTTTTTCAGCATTTCCAAAACGTTTTCGTTGGAGTCCTTGATATCATTGATTTTGGTTTTTTCATTCCAGTCAAAATAAAGGATTTTTCCGCTTTCGGTCAGGATTTTCATGGTCAGAAAGGTGGTTTCTTCATTTACATAAACCTTCATCAGATAGCCGTATTGCATACCAGTCTTGTACAAAAGCTCATTTCCGGCAATGCGTCCGAGATAATCCAGATAGAAGGTACCCTTATCCCGTATGGTTACCTGAGACATTGCCCGGATATATCCGTGCAGAGGATAGGTCTCCTCTCCAATCACTGCCCACCAGATATCGGTCTGAGAATCCTGATAAACCTGGGAAACCTCACCCTCAATGGCTGTCGCAGAAATATAGATGGTAACTGCCTTTTGTGCATTCGTTTCCCGGCTTCTTGCAATACTCAGCACATTGTTCGGCTGAATATCGGAGAACCTTGCCGGCTTGCCGTCTTTATAATAGGTATAGACCACATCCGAATCCTCTTCCTCGTCAAAGGTCAGTTCTGCCTGTGTATAAAAATCTCTGACCTGGTAGGTCTCATAATAAACCGAGCCGACAAACACCGTTTCAAGTGACTCAATCATAACAACGTCATAACGACCGTCGAAGTTGTTGTCAATCAGGGTTACAGTTCCGTCCTGCGGCATAAATACCGTCGGATGCAAATCAACAACACCGTTGTAAATCATATCAAAATTATCAGCAAGAATCGCACGGGTTTCTCTTTTACTGTCTGCTGATTTCAGATAATGGTAAACATTTCCGGAAAAATCTAAAAGCTGTGTGCTTCTTATGGTAATCCGTTCATTCCTCTCATGCGGCTTTGCCCAAAGCAGAACCCGCTCGGAATTATCCTCGTAATAATAATATTCTACATAGCAACCTAATAAGCCTGCTTCATCCGTGCAACGGTCGCTCATGGTAAATTCTTCACCGTCAATCTCTAAATAGCCGGGAAGCTCAGAGCGTTCTTCAGAAAGAGCAGTCAGATGATTTGCATTGACAATGCCCTTTTTGTAATAAATATCATGCTTTTTGGAAAGATGGGTATTCTCCTCATCATAGAAAAAGCTTACCTGCTCGCCGGCAATTTCTAAATCCAGCGGTGCAACATTCTTTGCCTTATCCAGCATTTGTAAGAATTCGCCCAGGGTTACGATATCGTCTGCTGATTTGGAGAGTGCAAACTTCATCTCAGAGGCTAAACGCATCACACCATGCGGAAAGCTGCCAGCCATCTGCTCATAGCCCAAGATATTCACTAAAACCATTGCGGTTTGTGCATAGGTCATTTTTTCCTCCGGTCGGAAGGTTCCGTCGGTGTAGCCGTTCACAATTCCGGACAAATAAGCCTGCTCAATATGTGCCGCCATAGCATTTTTCCGGTCAATATCAGAAAAGGAATAAGAACCGGTGTTCTTTCCTGCTTCGATACCGGAAAAGGACAACAGATATGCCACGGCATCCTGCCGGGTAAGCTCCTGACCAAGTGCTTCCTCCTCCGGAATACGTTCAATCAGATAAAGCTTATACAAACGCTCAGCAACATCACTTGCCGTCTGTCTGCCCTCCGCCGCAGTCACAATCAGCGACGGAATCAAAAGACTCATGCTCAACAAAGCACAAAGCCAACGCTTTAATTTCATACTCATCTTCCCTTCTTTTTTGTGCGTAATTTTATCATCAATCGGCTCATACCCTTACAATAGCCAACGGATGTTCCGTCAGCATTATGATTTTTTAGGTTCTGCACATAAATGGGGGTTATGTGCAGAACCATATTTTTGATTATTCCGCAACCGGAATTGCCTCGCAAATCGGTGTGGTACCATTCCAGAGATAAACTGCATAAGTTTCAGCTGCAGAGACTGATAACTCGTAGTTCACCTTTTCACCCTTTGCAGGGGTTTTGCTTTTCATATCAACGTCTGCTAGTTTTCCATGACTATCATAGGAAGCAAAGAAGATATTGAGGCTTTCTGCAGAGGAAATATTTCTGGTAACATGACCGGAAACAGTGACAACGGTATCAAAGTCAGCAGTATCATTCGGATCACTCCATACATAGTCCGGGAGCTCCGGTGTGGTTGCATAAACCTCGGTAAAGCCCATGCCGTAATGTGCATAAAGCGTTGTTGCACCGTCTGCTGATTTCCATGCCGGAACAATCATTTTTGCATAGTAGTGACCAGCCGGCATTAAAATGGTGTTTCTTGTGATAGCACGCACATTTCCGCTCTTATCGGTCAATGTTCCTTTGGCTTCTGTTGTTGCAGCAGCAGGTGTCCAGTTCACATTATCCGGAGAGGTTGCAAAGGTAAATGCTGCATTCTGTGAGCTTCCGTAGGTGTCAACATTCCATTCCATACCCGGCAGACAACGGTAGATGATATAACCGTCCTGCTTTTCATTTCCATAGGAATGGCGGTAAGAATAGCCAAAGTTAGCACCCCAATCCTCTGCTTCTAAGTAGAGAGAATCAACACGGAACGGATTGTAGTTTGCATCAGCTCTGCTTACAAAGCTTCCTCTGGTGTACGCACAATCTAAATGATCGACATATTCTGCATCATTCATTTCCACAGAAAGCAACGCAATATTCCAATGTCCGCTCTTGAATTTTGTCCATTCTTCCTCAGTCAGAATGCCTTCTGTGCTATATTCCGTCGAGTGTGGCAGGGAAACCTTAAAGAGCTTTGCATTGTCTGAAAGCTTTACTGTCTTAACACGCTTATTCTGCGAGTCAAGATTTCTGACATTTCCGGTTACCTCTGTCCAGGTTGTTGTGGTATAATGATTTCCGTCAGTAGATTCCCAGATGCGGACACCATCATGATTTGCAAACTTGAACGCATCCATGTAAACAGCTGTTACAATTGCACCCGGATATGCCTTATAAACAATATACGGTTGTCTATCCCACCATCCTGCCAGACGAATCATACCGTTTTCGTTTGCATGGGTTCCTTTATTCATCAGATATGTGCCGGATTGCGGTGATGCCAAATATACTCGCTGAGGAACATAGCCTTCTGCCGTACTGTCTGTCCAGCTTGCATCTGGAGTATCCAGATCATCAAAGAAATCAACATCATACATTGCAGCATTCATAATACCAAATGCCCAGGTGGTATAAAGTGCTGTAGATGATGCTTCTGGCGTTGCACACTTTGGCAGACGAACCTGTGCATATTTCATACCCTCAGGTACCTGGTAGAAATGCTGATAGGTCTTCCATCTGGAGCCGTCACCCTTTGAAATTTCTCCGGTATAATAAGTATGCGGAGTCACTTCATTTGCATCCCAGCTTTCAGTTGATGCGTTATCGACAGAAAAGCTGAAGGTTACCTGATAATCCTCACCAGTTACAGTATTCCGATAGGATTTTGCAGAGAAAACCCATCCCTCATTGACACAGTAGGTGATATACGCCGATTCTGTCAAGTGACTGCCGGCTCTGTGATAAACATTACCAAAATCACCGCCGAATCCCTTGTCAAACTCCATTGCATTCGGAGCAATATCAAATCTGCCTTCCACATATCCGGTTGCTTCCGGATTCTTAAAATCTGCCTTCGGAGTGTCTAACTCATCCACAAATGCTGCTACCGGCCAGGTCGGCTCGGTGGTTTCTGCCGATGCAGGCAGAACTGCTGTAGATAAAAGCATTGCCGCAGTACAAAGTACGCTTAATAATTTTTTCATTATTCTTCCTCTCCTTCTTTTTACTTTATTTTTCATTATAATTCTGTGCGGAACGACACATAGGTCGTTCCCTACAATTAATTTTTTGTAGGATGGACACATAGGTCTTTCCCTGCAATCAGAATTATAACGAATTGCTTCTGCCAACGGAAGGGCCGTCGTTTCCATTGGCTATTGTAAGGGTATCAACCTCGTTGATATACTGTTTTGGGGTACGGTTTAATAGGAAATCCGTACTCTGGTAATGCAGGGAGAATACTCCACCGCATGATTATTGCCTTCTATCACAATTTTGATAAACTCTGTGTTTTCCGGAAATTCTGCCACGGTATAGGTCAGATACCACCAGCCTCCATAGGTATAGGTAAGACCACTTCTCTGATGCGGAACCAATTGATAACCGCCATCGTAGCAGCTTGCGTAAATCCGCAAATCCCCTAACTTTGAAAGCAGGAACGCATCAATGACCATTGACTTTGCCCCCGGTACATAGTATTTAAAGGACTGTTCAATCGGATATGTTCGGATAAATTTTCCGGTAAAGTTATAAAACCGGTCTGTATCGCTGTTTGCCTCAATCCGAATATCCTGCGGACGGTCATAAAGCTTGGAAAAATCATCAAAGACATCTATCATTTCACCCGATGTCGAGTCAAACTCCTCCGGGTGATACGAAACATCCTCAATTTCTGCAGTAATCGGACGATTACCGTCCCAGAAGAAAACTCTGAGCTTCTTTGCAGTTCCGTACCGGTCTGTGACCGCTACCGAGAACATCTTTTCCTTGCCTGCCGGGATTCCCTCCCGCATCGGCTCGGAATTGACTGCAATCAGCTTTCCATTACCGTCATAGAGTGCCGCTACCGTCCGGAGCCTGATTGACTTTGCCCGGTAGGGGTTTTTGATACGTCCGGTGACCGCCGTTGTTCCGAGATAGAATGCCGGCGTTTGGGTAAGCAACTCCCCATCCCGGAAGAATTTTAACCGGTCAATGGTAACAGGTTCATCCTCATAAAGTGTTACCTTGTGGATATAGTCGTAAATATTGCCTGTATCTCCCCATTGTACCTTAACATACCGTACATCTGCAGGAATTTGCTCGGCACAGTGTAAAACCCAGATATAATTGGAAATGGAAGCATCGGTAATTTTAGTTGCTGTTTCCAGTTCTTCCCACGTGCCATCCAATGCTTTTGCGCCAAACAGTCGCATCGGATGATTCGTAATCGTGGCACTTTGGTTGTAGGTTGCCTCAACCGCAAAGCTTCTGCCCTCTGTGACATCCACCTCCCAGACCAGATACTGTTCATTGGAATAGGTGCCGTATTTTTCTACCACCCTTGCCGTTTCAGCAAAGGTTTTATCTGCGGAATAGTACGGGGTTTTCATAATATGTCCGCCTTCTTCCTTCATATAAAGGCTTCCGGCAACTGCTGTTTTAAAATTCTCCAATTCATCGGTAAATAAATCGGTTCTGACCGCTTCACGTAGCTCTACCTCACCCAGCATATGCTGCCAACTGCCCTTTTTCCAGCGAATCCGTGCAAAGATGCAATCCTCCGGGACAACCGCCTTTAAAACCGTGGCATAGTAGCCTTGTGTTGAGGTGTTTTTTGCAATCAGATACGGAACGATGTCCGGCTCTGCCGTTACCCATTGCTTCCGGTCAGCAGAAAATTCAATGGCATAAACCTCCTCAGCAATGCTGTTCTGCGTCAGATAAGCAGTCACCACAAGCTCCGCTCCCGGAATGGCACTAAACTCCATCCGGGCACCGTCCAAGCTTCCACAGATAACCTGAGAATCCCCGGTCTGTGCAAGCATTCCGTCTGCGTGATTGGTGATACTGCTTTGGGAAAGCCGCCAGGGCTTTTCTGCATCTTCAAAGGGATAGGTCAAATCGTCACAATATAGCTCGGTTACCGGCTCATAGCTTGTGATACTGACCTGCCCGATTCCGCATCCGGTTGCCGGTGCCGCCTTTGCCACCTCTAACCGCAGATAGGTGGTTCCGTAAGGAAGAAGCCCTGTTTGAAAGGTCTTTCCCATCCAGCTTCCGGAGGTGTTTGTATATGCCGTCTTGGTGCAGGTCACAGGCGTATATGCCACATTGTCTGCACTACAGGAAACCGAAAAGGCATTCAATGCCGTATCCGAGGTATAATAGAGCAGAATTTCCGCCTGCTCCATCCCCTCGACGCAGTAGGTAATATACTGATAATCTGCCGCAGTTTCTGAGGTTGCGGCGGTGCTTCGTTGAAAACGTCCGGTGTCACCGCCTAATTTATCCGAATTGTTTGTTTTGATTGCCCAGCAATCACTTTTTTCATAGACCATGGAAAAATCGTTGCAGGAATCGGTCATGGTCTGAGCAAATGCCGGTGTTACCGCAATTACCAGGATGAAGAGGATGCAAGCAAATATCCGTTTCTTCATTAGTAATATACCTCCATCTTAGACAGCATCGGCGGCCATTCTGCATGACCGTGTGCAGGTATTACCAGCTTGATAAATTCTGTTCCGTCCGGGAAGTCCTCTGCGGTCAAGTAAACCACACTCCAGTTATTCTGCGCATGAACCGGGGCAGTTTTTTGCGAAGGAACCTCTTTATAATCTCCGTCCCAGGAGGAGGCGTAAACCTTGACCTCACCGAATCCGTCCATGATGGAATACTGCAACCACAAGCGAAGCGGATTCTTGATTTTATATTTTACTGAGGTTGTCAGGTCATACACACGCAGGATTCTGCCGGCATCTCCAAGTGTACTTGCCGCCGGCGTGGTCTCAATTCGCAGATTCCAGCTTTTTCCACCGTACATCAGGCTATCATTCATGAAATCCTCAAAAAAGAGCAAGCCGTCTGCCTGATAGGTATCCGCCGTATCGGAGAAATGAATTTCTCCGATTTGCGGCAGGAAGGAGAATTTTTCTGCCTTTTTCCATTCCATTTTTACATATTGATAATCACTCAGGTCTTTGATGACCAGCTCATAGACTGAGTAGCCGATTTTTGGTTCGTTGAATGCACGGTAATACTTTACCGGCACAAAGGTTTCGTTATCCTTAGAAGCATAACACACGAAATTTTCCTCTTCCACAATCGCTTCAGAGTAAGCAACAAGCTTCAATTCCTGCGCTCCGTTTGTCCGGACGGTTGCAAAGGCGGGTTCGGTTCCGTCCCGTCCGATTCTACCTTCATCCCAGCCGAAGTTTCCGGCATTGTTATCATAAAGAACAATATTTTCACTTTTTGCAACCAATTCGCCTAAGCTATCTAAAGAACTGGTTGTCTCAGCCGCAAAGCAATGCGGTGTTGCACAAAGGGCAAGGAGTAATAACAGAAATATTTTTTTCATTTCGTTTCTACCTCCTTATTTCAGAATCTGACTCAGGACTACTGCTGCTACCGCATA
>SVJN01000052.1 GCA_015068965.1 Oscillospiraceae bacterium | reverse complement strand
AGAGAATACCCCTGAATTTACGCAAGGCTTGCTTGCGGGCTATGATACGGAAGGAAAGCTTTGCTATGCAGAACGTGTTGCCGTGCAATCAGATAATGGATTTCTCTATGTAGAGCCGAAAACAGAGACGGCATGGACGGCATCCGAGTGGAAAATCCATGTTCCGGAAAAGGATTTGATTCTGAATCAGCTTTTAAAGAAGGAAAAGCCTGCCGGGGAGCAGGAACCGGAACAAAAGCCGGAACAAAAACCGGAGCAGGAGCCGGAGCAACAGCCGGAACAGTCGACGGGGATTGAGCATTATCCGACTGCGGCAGATGCGGCAACTGCATTCATGGTTGTAAACAAGGCAACCCCGACCATTGTAGAGGGTGAGGAGGTTACAGAGCTGGAGGTGCTTTTCCGTGGAGTGAACAAAAAAATTCTTGTTCCTGTAGAAAAAACACTCTATTCTGCACCGGATGCCTATGCGGAGCTTGCGGGTGAACCGATTTCCTCCTTGCGATGTGGTGATGTCATTTATTGCACCACAAATATGAGCGGTAAGCTCAATTCGGTGGAATTGATTTTCCGTCCGCAAAAGACAGATTATGTACTGGATGATGTAAATCATGGCAATAGCTTTGAACAGTTATTCACCTCAGCCGGAACGGTGAGCAAACGAAATCCGGTCGGATATCTTGCTTATGGTCACCAGGCACAAAAGGGATACCAGTATGCGTTTGGTATGATTAAAAAGAGCAAGAGCGGAAAGTATATGATGCTTTGTAACGAGCAGGGAATTGCTTCGCAGGATTTAGAAATTCTCTTGAGTGATCAGACGGTTGTTTATACCTATGACTTTGATTCCCGGGAAAAGCTTTCGGTTGGAGCCGGAGGAAGTCTGACTGCCTCTGAAATTCCGAAAGTGACAATGGACGAGGATGAAAATATCCTTTTTTGGGAAGAGGATGCAATCAGAAATTATGTGCTGGTAAGAATGAACGATGGTGTTGCATTGGATGCCGTTGTCTATCTGAACTATAACCTGTAACGGAGATGAGGATATGTTATCAAAAATCAACGCCTGCGGACTGATGGGGATTGACGGATTTTTAGTCAGTGTAGAATCGGATATCGGGAATGGGATGCCCGCATTTGATATTGTCGGTCTGCCTGATGCGGCTGTGCGTGAGGCAAAAGAACGGGTTCGTTCTGCCATCAAAAACAGTGGATGTCTCGTGCCGGCAAAAAAGATTGTTATCAATTTAGCTCCGGCATCGCAAAGAAAAGAAGGCTCGCATTTTGATTTGGCACTTGCGATTGCAATTTTATGTGCGACGGAACAAATCCGGGTACCTGCGGTGCAGGAGAGTGTGTTTTTAGGTGAGCTTTCCCTGGATGGTAGCATTTTGCCGGTGGATGGAATTCTCCCAATGGTAATATCAGGCTATAAGCTTGGAATGAGGCGGTTTTATGTCCCTGAAGAAAATGCAAACGAAGCATCGGTTGTAGAAGGAGCAGAGATTTACCCGGTAAAGCATCTGCGGGATTTGAAAATCTGCTTTTTGGATGGCTGCCTTCCTGAACGTCACCGTGTAAATCTAAAAACGGTATTTGAAAAAACAGAACATTCCATTCTGGATTTTGCGGATGTCAAGGGACAGGAAAATGCAAAACGGGCATTGGAAATTGCGGCGGCAGGAAATCACAATATTTTGTTGATAGGAGCTCCGGGGACGGGAAAAACGATGCTTGCACAAAGAATCGGAACCATCCTTCCGGATTTAACCTTTGACGAAGCTTTGGAGGTCACCAAAATTCATTCGATTGCCGGTCAGCTTCCAAAGGAGACACCGCTTGTTACAAAGAGACCGTTCCGGCATCCGCATCACACGGTTTCGGCGGCGGCACTCTCCGGTGGCGGAACAGTTCCCAGACCGGGTGAGCTTTCTCTGGCACATCATGGGGTTTTGTTTTTAGATGAGTTCCCGGAATTTCAGCGCTCGGCATTGGAGGTCATGCGACAGCCGTTAGAGGATGGTCAGGTGACAATTTCAAGGGTGAATGCAACCCTTACCTATCCGTGCAATCTGATGCTGGTGGCATCCATGAATCCGTGCAAATGCGGTTTTTATGGAAGCAAGACCAAAACCTGCACCTGTACGCCGAATGAACTCAATCGTTACCGGAGCCGGATTTCCGGACCGCTTTTGGACCGGATTGATATTCAGGTTGCGGTCTCGGAGGTAGCATATCGGGAGCTGAATTCCACGCAAAAAGCAGAAAGCAGTGCTAAGATTAAGGAACGTGTCAATCGTGCAAGACAGATTCAACTGGAGCGATACCGGGAGCTTGGAATCTATTCCAATGCGGAGCTGACTGCAGGGATGTTGCCGGAATTCTGCAAATTGGGCGAACAGCAGAGTAAGATTTTAAAAATGGCATTCGACAAATTGGGCTTGAGTGCCCGGGCGTATTCCAGAATTTTAAAGGTTGCAAGAACGATTGCTGATTTAGAGGGAGCGGCGGAAATCTCCCCCTTACATATTACCGAGGCAACGCAGTACCGTAGTCTTGACCGGAACTATTTTTCCTGATTTACAGTTTTTTCACACGAAAAACACACGAATATGTTACCATAGACCGGAAGGTGGGTGATTGCAAGTGAAAAAAAGGGTTTTGATTGTCGAGGATGAAGAGCTGATGCGTGAGGTTGTCCGGGATTATTTTGACCATGCAGGCTACGAAACCTGCGAGGCGGGAACCGGAGCAGAAGCGTTGGAACGAATGGAAGAATCGGATTTTGACCTGGTTCTTTTGGATATCATGCTGCCGGAGGTGGACGGACTTTCGGTTTTGAGGCAAATCCGGAAATCAAATCAGGTGCCGGTGATTCTGATTACGGCACGCAGTGACGAAGAGGATGAGCTGGTTGGCTATGAAATGGGTGCAGATGATTATATGACAAAGCCCTTTAGCCCGAAGGTTCTTCTGGCAAAAGCGAACGCACTTTTAAAACGTGCCTCCGGGAATGTGTGTACACAAAACGGAATCATTTCGGCGTGTGGAATTGAAGTCAATGAAAATTCACACACCGTTACCTTAGACGGTGTCTATGTAGACCTGACTCCGAAGGAGTTTGAGCTTTTAGTCTATTTTATGAATAACCGTGGGCTGGTGCTTTCCCGTGACCAACTGCTTTCCAAGGTCTGGGGCTATGATTATTTCGGAGATTTGCGCACGGTTGATACGCACATCAAAAAGCTTCGAGCAAAGCTGGGCGAGAAGGCGTGTCACATTAAAACGCTGATTAAGGCAGGATATAAATTTGAAGAATGAGGAATGAGCAGAAACAAAAAGCAGTTTCTGCCTTTTTGTGGGAGATGGGAGCGAAAAATGGAGGATAAAAAAAGACTGATAAAAATACTGTTTCTGACATTTTTTAAAATCGGAGCCTTTACCTTTGGCGGCGGTTTAGCAATGATACCGTTGATTCAACGGGAAATTGCCGAAAAAAGAAAATGGATTACAGAGGATGAGCTGCTGGATATGCTGGTCATTGCCGAATCTACGCCCGGACCGGTGGCGATTAACGTGGCAACCTTTGTTGGTTATCGGGTTTGCGGTTTTTGGGGTGCTTTGTTTGCAACGGTCGGGATTGTTTTGCCGTCCTTTGTTGTCATTGTGCTGATTTCGGGCATCTTGCAGGCATTTGAGGATAGTCGGGTTGCGCAGTATGCGTTTTTCGGTATCCGGGCGGGGGTGCTGGCGCTGATTCTCAGGGCTTTGTTTACCATGATACAGAAAAGCCAGAGGAATGCGTTTTCTTATGCCCTGATTTTTGGGGCTTTCCTTGCAACCGGGATTTTTGGAGTCAATGTTCTGTTGGTGATGCTGGCGTGTGCGGTGTTGGGAACGGGGTATACCTTTTTTACGGCAAGGAGGATGGAAAAATGATTTATCTGAAATTGTTATTATCCTTTTTGAAAATCGGAGCCTTTACCTTTGGCGGCGGATATGCAATGATTGTACTGATTCAGGAAGAGGTTCTGCGACATGGCTGGTTGACCAATGAGGAGCTGATTAACTTTATTGCGGTCAGCGAAAGCACTCCCGGACCGTTGGCGGCGAATATGGCGACCTATGTCGGAATGGAGTTGGCTGGAATTCCGGGTGCGGCTTGTGCAACTCTGGGCGTGATACTCCCATCTTTTCTGATTATTTTAGCAATTGCAGGAATTTTTGAACAGTTTAAAAGAAATCGGGTTGTCAAAGGCTGTATGAGAGGACTAAAACCTGCAGTCATCGGATTTATCGGTGCAACGGTGCTTTCGGTGGGGAAAACGGTATTTTTTGGAACAAATCCCTCCTTTGCAGTATTTGGTGAAGTGCAGTTTTATGTGTCGCTTCTGATTTTTGGCTTAAGTCTGTGGCTTGCTTTTTGTAAAAAGCATCCGATTTTGTTAATCTGCCTTGCGGCAGGAATGGGAATTCTGTGCGGTTATTGTTTCGGATTCTGAGTTGCCGGGACTTTACAAAAAAGAAAAATTGTGTTAAAATATGTATATGATAATTATAGCAGAAAAGGAAATGATGAAATGAAAATTGCAGTAACTTATGAGAATGGACAGATTTTTCAGCATTTCGGGCATACCCAAAGCTTCAAAATCTATGAGGTGGAAAATCAGCAGATTGTGTCTTCCGAAGTGGTGGACACGAATGGAAGCGGTCATGGAGCACTGGCAGGAATGCTGCAGCTTCTGGGCGTGGAGGTTCTGATTTGCGGCGGTATTGGTGGCGGAGCGCAAATGGCATTAGCAGAGTCCGGAATCCGTCTCTATGGCGGTGTTTCGGGCAATGCGGACGTAGCAGTAGCAGATTTTATTGCCGGAGCTCTTGTGTTTAACCCGAATGTGAAGTGTAACCACCATGAGCATCATGGGGAGGGACATACCTGCGGAAATCATGGCTGTGGCGACCACGGATGTCACGAATCGTAAAAAAACATCGGATGTAGTTGATGCTGCATCCGATGTTTTTTTACTTTATAGGAAACTTTGTTCCTGTCATAAATCTATCCTTTCGCCTTGGGGTAAGGTTTTGCTGTGTCTTTTTCGGACGGAGGAATGACGCAGGTTATAATATTCAAAGAGCATATTTTAGAATAATTCTGATGCCCAAACAGAAAGAAATAAAATCAAAAAGCATATTGGTATTTTTTTTAATTGTTCTGCTTTTCCTCTGCAAGCATCTATCAGGGCAAAAAAGATAATCGGAATCATAGAACAAAAAACCAAGTAAGCAAAATGGTGTCTTTGGATGTATGTTAGCATAACAAGATTCAGAACATAATACATGATTGCAATCATTTTTTTTGCTGGTTGATTACTTCTGAAACCAATCATATGTGATTGGCATTTGCGAAAAAATTTCTTCATGGTAAAATCCTTTTCTGGTATGAAAGATATTTTGAATTTTTAAACCAAAAATTACTGTTTACTCAAGGCTTGTTGTTAGCTCTTTCAAAGAAGATGCCAAGCCGGCAATTCCTTGTATTTGAGACGGAATGATAATTTTTGTAGCCTTTCCGTCGGCTATCTTTTCAAAGCTTTCTAATGCTTTGATTGTAAGGTATGCCTCTGATGGATTTGCGCTGTTGATTCTTTGAATTCCTTCTGCAATGGCATTTTGTATTCCCAGAATGGATTCAGCTTCCATTTGTGCTGCTAACTTTTTTGCCTCTGCACGCAGGAGTTCAGCCTGCCGCTCACCCTCAGCACGTAAGATTTCAGCTCTTTGTTCTGCCTCTGCCTGGAGAATCTTCTCCTCCTTTTTTGCTTTTGCCCTCATAATCAGTTCGTCATACTCTGCATTGATTTTCATTTGTTTCCGCAGAGAATCCCGGATTTCACGTGGAGGAAAAATGTTTTTTAGTTCAAATTTATAAATTTTAATTCCCCATAAATCAGTTTCATCTTTTATCAGAGAATGCAGACGTGAGCTAATCACCTCACGGGAATTTACCGCTTCTTCCAGCGTTAGTTCATTGATCAGATTGTTTAATTCTGTAGCAAGTATATTTTCGATTGTCAGCATTGGATTTTCAACGCTATAAGCAAATTTTTCTGCTTCGCTGATTTGATACATGATTGAAATATCGACTAAAACAGTAGTATTATCTTTGGTAATCATTGTATAGGTTGGAAAATCCTCTGTCATTTTCCGGATGTTGATTCGATATGCAATTCGTTCTGCAAATGGCAGGAGGAAGTGTACCCCGGATTCCCACACTTTATAAAATTTTCCAAAACGTTCTATGATATACTCTTCTTTCTGTGCAACAACTCTGATGTGTAGCATCAGAAATAAAATCAAAATTATTGTAAAAATTACTACGAAAAACATATTTACTCATTCCTTTCGCTGTCATGCTTGTATTATAGCATACTTTTTCAGATATGTCAATAAACAATACATTAAAAGATGTGTATACAAACATAATAGTGTTATAAAATACAAGTGAAAGAGGGGGTTTTTATGATTAGTGAGAGAATAAAAATGTTAAGAGAGCAGTACAATTATAGTCAGGCAGAGCTTGCAAATGCCTTGGGGATAGCCAGAACCAGCGTGCTGGCTTGGGAAAATCAGACATCTGTGCCGGCAATGAAGCATCTGATAGCGATTGCAAAGCTTTTTCATATATCAACCGACTATCTTCTGGAAGTGGAAAATCATCGTGCCTTGTCTCTGGAAGGGTTGACGGATGAAGAAATTTCTATTATATGTAGCTTGCTCAGCTATTTTGATAAAAAGAAAGTAAACCGGGAATAAAAAATTTTCAAAAAAGGGTATACGAATCAAAATAAATTTGTTATAATATAGGTAACAGAAGGAGAGGGATGCCCTTTGGAGGAAAATGAAAAAAAGGTCGAACGTGTTTTGCTTGCAGGTGTACACACGGGACGGCTGGATATTTTAGAGGACACCACCGACGAATCCATAAAGGAATTGGAGGAGCTTGCAAAGACAGCAGGCGCTGAGGTTGTGGCGCAGGTTGTGCAGAACAAACCGACTTTGGAAACTGCTACCTATATGGGAGAGGGAAAGCTCGAAGAAATCCGTATGGCGATTCCGGAGCTGGAGGTTGACTGCGTTATCTTTGATGATGAACTGTCGCCGGTACAGATTCGGAATATTACCGATATGCTTGGTGTCAAGGTCATTGACCGGGCAATGCTGATTTTAGATATTTTTGCAATGCGTGCCAGAAGCGGCGAGGGTAAGCTGCAGGTAGAGCTGGCGCAGTTAAAATACCGTCTGCCCAGACTCAGAGGTATGGGGGCGCAGATGAGCCGTACCGGTGGTGGGATTGGAACCAGAGGTCCCGGTGAAACCAAATTGGAAAGCGACCGTCGGCACATTCATCGCAGAATTACTGCGTTGGAGGAGGAGCTAAAGGAGCTGGAGAAGCATCGGAATCTTTTGCGTGCAAGAAGACAGAAGGACGGCGTGATTACTGCGGCACTGGTGGGTTATACCAATGCCGGAAAATCCTCGCTTTTAAATTTGTTGACCGATGCCGGTGTGCTTGCAGAAAATAAACTGTTTGCAACGCTTGACCCGACGTCGAGAGGGTTTGTCTTAGCGGATAACCGTCAGCTTTTGTTGGTGGATACCGTTGGATTTATCCGTAAGCTTCCGCATCATCTGGTGGAGGCATTTAAGTCTACATTAGAGGAGGCCGTGGTTGCAGATTTATTGATTCATGTTGTGGATGTATCCAACCCGGAGTATGAAAACCAGATGCGTGTTGTGGCATCGGTGCTGAAGGACATCGGTGCATCAGGAAAACCACAGATTGCGGTCTTTAATAAGTGCGATTTGCTCAACGATACGGATTTTGTGCCGACTGCGGTTGAAGCACATGATAGGTGCGTATGTATTTCGGCAAAAAAAGAACTGGGAATTGACCGCCTGGTTGATGCAATTTCAGAGACTGCACCCGGAAAGCGGAAGAAAATCAAGGTTCTGATTCCTTATGATAAGGGTGCCTTGGTCAGCGAATTGCATCAGAATCAGAAGGTTCTTTCGGAGGAGTATGTTGCCGATGGTACCTTGATGGAGTTGTTAGTGGATCAGACTGTTTTTTGTCGCTTGCGTGAGTTTGTGACAGATTCAGGGGAATGAGGTGCAGGGATGAAGGAAAGCTTTAAAACTGTTGCCAAAGAAGCAAGAGAGTTATACATTGATAAAAAATCAAAATTTATCGCCGCAGTTCGTCCGACTCCGACTGAGGAGGAGGCATTGGCATTTTTAGAGGAAATCCGTTCGGAATTTCCGGATGCAACCCATCATGTGTATGCCTACGTGATTGGAGAAAATCAGATTTTCCGTTATTCAGATGACGGAGAACCGAGTCAGACGGCAGGAATGCCGGTTCTGGATGTGATTCGTCGGGAGGGGCTGGTTGATGTGACGGTGGTTGTTACCCGATATTTTGGCGGCACGTTATTGGGAACGGGCGGTCTGGTACACGCCTATTCCACGAGTGCGGCAATGGGCGTGCATTCGGCAGGCATTGTCACACGGACGCTTTGTAACATTGTTTCTGTCCGGGTGGATTATACCCTGGTTGGAAAAATCCAGCACAAAATTGCAAACGAGCATTATTTGACGGAGGAAACTGTCTATGACCGGGATGTGACGTTTATGATTATCTGTAAAATTGCCGGAACAGAGCGGTTGATTCAGGAAATGGTAGATTTATCGAGCGGCAGAGCAATTTGTCGTGTGGAAGAACAAAAGTGGGTTGATTTACCCGAAGAAAGTCATACATAAAAGGAGTGTGATTGGTATGAAAAAAATTCTGATTTTGCTGATTGCTCTTTTGGTTCTGTCCGGATGTAAGGATACAAAAGAGACTGCAACAGAGCCTACACAGACTCCGGAAGTGATAGAGACCTTATCACCGGAGAAAAGTGCAGAGCCGGAGATTACCAAAACCATTGAAATGGAAGAAAAGAACGGTCAGTTTGACCATATGCAGAAGTTTGAGGAATGTCATTATGACATCACCAATTCCGGCGGTGCAGAGGAGTATGTTTCTCTTCTGACCGATGCCCAAAAGGATTCCTCGGGCGAATTTCTGTGGGATGACAGTCATAACTGGGCGTTGGTAGTGGAAAATGAGCAGGGCGTTTATCCGCTGTTCCGGGAATACCGGCGTGGAAATCCGGAGTTGAATGTGTGTGAGGTGTATGAGGGTGAGGATATTATTCCGGTAATCCGATTGACACTCTCTTCAAGCGCAAGCTATGAAATCCGTGAATATCGGTTTGAAAATGGGAAATTCTATGAAAGTATCCCTTACTCAGCCGGGGCAATCAATGAAATCCCTGTCACCAAGTATTAAAGGAGGAAATAAAAATGGCAATGGCAATTACAAAGGAAACATTTGAACGTGAGGTATTACATTCAGAAATTCCGGTTTTGGTGGATTTCTGGGCAAGCTGGTGCGGACCGTGTCAGATGCTGTCTCCGATTATTGATGCACTTTCCGAGGAATACAAGGGAAGATTCAAGATTGGAAAAATCAATGTAGATGAGCAGAGCGAGCTGGCGGCAAATTTTGCGGTGGTATCCATTCCGACCTTGCTGATTTTTAAGGATGGAAAGATGGAAGAACGCTTAGTCGGCGTGCGTTCGCAGGACGATTTGGCAGAGCTTCTGGATCAGTATCTGTAAGAGCAATGCGGGAACAACTGATTCGCAGGGCAAAAGAACTCAATATTTCAGATATTGGCTTTGTATCGGCAGAGGTCACGTATGACCTTTGCCTTTCTTTGCGTGGAGCGGAAGAAAAGAATGTCTTTTCCTTCCTGCCGGAGACAAAGACGGTGATTGTCTGCTTTGTTTCCTACTACACAGATGTCCCCGGCAGTCGGATTTCTCGCTATGCACGGGGAAAGGATTATCATATTGTTGTCAAGGAACGAATGGAGCAATTGTCGGAGCTTTTGCGGAAAAATGGATTTCTAACAAAGGTATTTTGCGATGCCTGGGGGTTGAATGAGCGGTATCTGGCGCAGTTGGCTGGTCTTGGCTTTATCGGAAAGAACCGGATGCTGATTCATCCGAAATTCGGAAGCTACGGTTTTTTGGGGTGTATTCTAACCGATTGCCGGATGGAGCCGTCCGAACCGCTTGCACAAAAAAGCTGTATGGAGTGTGGTGCGTGTCTTCGTGCGTGCCCGGGGCGTGCTTTATCAGAGGGTGGTTTTTGTCCGGAGCGGTGTGCGTCATATCTGACGCAGGAGAGACGGGAGTTGACCGGAGCAGAGCAGGAGATTGTTTTTGCCTCCGGAATGCTTTGGGGGTGCGACCGATGTCAGGAGGTATGTCCGCATAATCAAAGCTTGCCCGAAACCGTAATTCCGGAGTTTAGGGAGCGGTTGATTTCGGAGCCGGAGCTTTTAGATTCTGACCGGATGTTCCGGAAAAAGTATGCAGAATATGCGTTTTCCTGGCGTGGGAAAAAGCCGTTGGAACGCAATCAAAAATTACTGGATTCCGAAAAAAATCCAACAAAAAATAATATTATGTAAACTGTGGAAATGTGGATAACTTTTATGAGTTCTTCACAAATCGTCAAAAAAAGTTGATATTTCCTATTGGACAACCTAAAAAAGTGTGGATAACTGTGTGGATAATGTGGAAATTAACAATTCTGTAATCGTTCTGTAAACTGAATTATGTAACCTTGTAATATTAAAAAAATAGTACCAGGTCATAAATACCGGTACATTAAAAACATATTGCTTTGCTCTAAAAAAATCAACTGATCGGCAAGCAGTTGGATGGGTACGGAAACGGTGCTGCGGTTTAATTTTTTCTTCAGCTCTGTGATGCCCTGACTGCTTCCGGAAATCAGAAGCTGTGCAAGCTGAGGTGTTTGTTTTGCGGAGGTAGTAAAGAGAGATGCAAGCATCAGAAACCGTTCCAAAAAGGGTGGCTCCTGCGGTAGGGTATGGGCATCGGATAGCAGGACGATTACTTGGTCGGAAATTTTTCTGTATTCCTGCCATTGTGAAGAAAGGTCGGAACAAAAACCTCGGTCGGTGGATTTTTCGGATAAAAGTGAGAGGATGTCCATTGCGTTTTTGGCGTTGTTGTAGATGGATTGCAAAATCTGATTTTCGTGATGCGTCATGAATAACTCCTTTGTAATCGTTTTTAATAGTATAGGAATTGCAGAATTTTTTATGCAAAAAAAAGGCTATAGCAAAATTAATATTTATGCATCAAACTATCATTTACCGTTGTAGGGGCGGATATTATCCGCCCGCGGGGGGTCGTGCATATTTATATATTTTGCTATAGCCTCTTGTGTTTGCTTTGGGATGGTTTTTTTGGAATTGTTCAGCTTCTCCTCTGGGATAGGGACATCCGCCGTTCCAGATAATTAAAAAAGTAGGTCAAAACCATTGTAATTACCAGATAAATAATGGCAACCAGAAGATAAGCGGTGACATTCATATCCCGGTTTACTGCCTGCTGTGCCTTTTTGAGCATATCAATCAGAGCGATGGAGGAAACCAATGCGGTATCCTTTACCAGAACGATGGTTTCGTTTGCAACCGGGGGAACAACGGTGTGGAGCATCTGCGGAATCACAATATGCCACATGGTTTGTCCGGAATTCAAGCCCAATGCTTTTGCTGCCTCGTATTGTCCTTGATTTACTCCGATAATACCGCCACGGAAGATTTCTGCAAAGTATGCGGCATAGTTCATAACAAATGCCAGAACCGCAGTATCAAATCTGTCTAAGACCAAATTGTTCAATTCCGGTGTAAAGGGATTGAAATCAATAAAGGGCAGACCAAAATAGAAGAAAAACAACTGCAGCATCAATGGTGTTCCGCGGAATATCAGCAGATATAACTGCACCAGCCATTGTAGTGGCTTAAACGGAGAAATTCTCCCCAAGGAAACCACTAATCCCAATGGAATTGAGAATACCAAGGTCAGACAGAATAATTGCAGGGTAACCTTCAAGCCAATTAACAATTGTGGCATCAGGATGCCTACATATTCAAATGTTTCATATAAATTCACAAATTAACCCTCCGACTAATAGGGCTGTATCACAAAGGATACAGCCTTATCAAATTCTAACTTTATTATTCAGCAGTTTTGTAAAGGTCTTCACCAAACCACTTGATTGCACATTCAGAAGCAGAACCGTCTTCTACACAAGCCTTGATTGCATCGTTCAATGCAGTCATAAAGGAAACATCCTCCAATCTTCCGCCTACGCCGTAGTCTTCCTTATCAAAGGATTCTTCCAGGACAACAAACTTATCCAGCAAGCCTTCAGAGGTCAGGTGGTAACGAACGAATACTTCGTCGATTACTGCTGCATCTGCTCTGCCGGTTTCAATTTCCATCAGAACTTCCGGATTTTCCTTGAAACGGGAAAGGTTTTCTTCACCGATGGTAGCAAAGGTCTCCTCGTCAGCCTTCAGTGCGGATTCGCTGGTGCTGCCGTCCTGCAAAGCAATGATTTTGCCTGCCAAATCAGCCTTTGTCTTAATCGGGGAATCGGTAGTAACAATGATTGCCTGACTGGTTGAGAGATACGGATCTGTGAAGAGAACTTCCTTTTTACGCTCATCTGTAATGGAGAAGCCGTTCCAGATTACGTCGATGTTGCCTGCTTCCAATTCCATGGACTTGGAATTCCAGTCAATCGGCTGGAACTTAACATCTAATTCCATCTTTTCTGCAACCTTCTTTGCAAGGTCGATGTCGAAGCCTACGATTTCGCCTGCTTCATCTGTAAAGCCCATCGGTGCAAAGGTTGCATCCAGACCAACTACGAAATAGCCTTTTGCTTTGATATCTTCCAAAGAAGTATCTGTAGCCTTTTGCTCTTCGCCTGCCGGAGCATTTGCTTCTTCCTGCTTCTGTCCGCAGCTTGCGAGCATGGACACGCCAAGAATTGCCGCTAATAATGTTGCTGTTAATTTTTTCATAATAACCTCCAAATTGTTTTCCTTGCATATGCAAGAATTTTTTATGTATTGTTTTTATAACAATACTATTATACCTTTTTGATTTAGCAAAGTAAAGTAAAATTTTGAAAATATGGCTTTTTTGAGAAAAAACACAACTTTGCACAAAAAACCACTTTTGTTTTTGTATAAATTGCTTTTCGTAAGAAAACAGTAACTTACTTACGGTGCAGAAAAATTCTGCTGATACCGTACCCCGGTCAGCACCGGATAGGGGTAGAGCGGATTGGCAAGACTGGTGGTCAACCATACACCGTCGTCGCCGTTATATTGGTCGCTCGACCAGCCCAGCAGACCGCCCTTTGAAACCGGGAGTGAGAAAAAGGTCTTATTCCGCAGATTCTGAGCCGGAATCAAGGTACCATCCAAGGTCGGAGAATTTGCGGTCAATGGCAGGCTGATTGCATCGGATGCGTAATTTTCAAACAGATAGCCATCCTGACTTTGTGCGCAGATTCGGTGTGCAGTACCATTTGTTGCGATTTTTTCGTTTATAGCAACATTTTGTGATACAAATCCGGTTTCGTTATAACCGCAGATGCCGCCTGCGAGTGCAAGCAAATCCTTCGGACGGTTTGCACCTCCGGTCTGCTCAATCGCAGAAAGGGAATAGGTATTCTGGATGTTACAGGTCTCGTTATAGCCGGAAATTCCGCCGGTGTAGTTGGCGGTGGATTCTGTCCGGATCGGAAGTTGAGAAAAGCTATGCACAAGCAGTCCCGAAACACTCAGCCCACAGATACCGCCGGTATAGGAAACGGATTTTCTGGAGGAGGTTGTTTTTGTAGTCAGTCTGCCGGTGGCGGAGGTCTTATAGATTTCTCCGCTATTCAAGATTCCGCAGATACCGCCGGTATAATTGTGGCAGGATTCTATTAAAAATTCTGCCTGCGTAAAGCAATGATATAAAGAGCCGCTATCCTGATAGCCGCAGATTCCGCCAACCGAGGTGGTGGAGTTTTCTAAATCGGAATGAATGTGAATCTTTCCTAAAAAAGCGACATCATTAACAAAGCCTTCGTTTTGTCCGACAATTCCTCCGGCGTTGGAGGAAATCGAGAAAATATCAAGAGCTCCGTGTACCTGAGAGTGCTGAATAATGCCGTAATTTTTCCCAATCAGACCACCGCAGGAGATGGATTTTTTTTCTTCTGCCGGAATGGTAATCTGAACCTTTGCAGAGCAATTTTCCACCGTTCCGTAGCTTTGTGCCGCAAGGGCACCAATGCTTTCTCTGCCCGAGAGCTGTACATTGTCCAGATTCAGATTTTTTACAATTCCGTCGCCAATCGTTCCGAAAAAACCGAACAATGCTCCGGTTTCAGAGTAAGGAATGGAAAGGTTAGAAATGGTGTGACCGTTTCCGTCAAAGGTTCCGTAAAATCCAAGCATGGGGTCTGTTGTGTTGCAAATCGGTTCCCAGCTTACACCGTCCGGAATCCGGATATCCTTGGTCAGAATATAATGCATCTGCGGATGAATTTGCAGTAATTCTTCATAAGCGGTAAGCCGTTTCGGGCTATAAGGTGTCAGACCATCCTCCAGTATAATGTCAGAAAAAACGGCGGGGAAGGGAAGCAAAAAGCGATGGCTGGAAAGATTCGGCATCCGCCATTTTGAGGAAAAATCCCACTCCAGAACAGATTGATAGAATTCACGGGAGGTAATCTGCGTCCAGGGAACATCAATTCCGTTTTGGTTATTTTCGTCCGGCAAAGAGCCGGAGGCGGTGGTTTTCATCCGTTCATAGCTATAGTTGGATAAGGTTTGTCCGCCTTGCTTGTTGGTGGTAATTCTGCCGCTGTTAGAGGTGATAATATCCTGCACAGTAATATTTGCCGCCAGACAGTTGGAAATTTCACCACCGACATTGATTGCCGCAATTCCGCCGGAATAGATATCGGCAAACACCTGATAAACGGCAGAAAGGCTGTTCCTGATTCCGGAATAATTAACCCCACAGATGCCGCCTGCGTAGGAAATTGCTTCTACACTATAGATTGCAGATACGCAGTCGGAAATAAAGCCGTAATTTGCACCGACCAGACCGCCTGCCTGATTTGCAGTCGCTTTTACAAAGCCGGTTGCAACGCAGGAGCGAAGGGTTGCATTTTTGAGTGTTCCGGCAAAGATGCCGACATTGTTTTTCCCTTCGACATCTCCGCAAAGCATCAGATTCCGGATTTGTCCGCCGGAAAGAACCGAAAAGAAGCCGACGTTGTTCTCGGTGCTTCGGATGAGTAAATTGGAAATGGTGTGTCCTGCACCGTCGAGACTGCCGGAAAAGCCGTCCTCTGCATCAATCGGAATCCATTCCTTTTCCAGCCGGATATCATTTGCAAGTCGGAAATGCTTGTCCGGGAAGTAGCGGATATAGTCTAACTGATATTCGTTGTAAATCAGATAAGGATTTTCAACGGTTCCGTTTCCTTGGTTATAAATCAAAGGCATTACAGTACTGATTCGCTTGACCTTGCTTTTAAGACCTGCATCTGTGACGGCAACAAAAAAGAGGTGGTAAGCCGAATCGGACGGTGTCGGGATGCTTGCAAAAAGTTCCTTGCCGGGTTCTGTAACGGTCAGAAGCTTGTCTGTAAGCTCCTGATAGCCGGGGGTTACACCGCTTCGGAGCTCGCCGGCATCAATTGCCTTATAGTAAATCGTGCATGGGGTGTTTGTTTTGATGGCAATGTTAATGGAATTCAGAACGCCGGAGGATGCAACCTTCGGATATCCGGAAAAGAATTCCGGTGCCTGAGTAAGTGTCTGACTGTTCTGATAAAACCGGTTTAAAAGAACCACCGCCTCTGCTCGGGTTAAGGGCTGCTCCGGTCGCAGAAAGCCGTCCTCGTAGCCGGAAATCAGACCATGGCGCAGAGAAAAGAAAAAGGAAGGAATTGCATAGCTTGCAATATCATATTGGTCGTGATAGAAAAATTCCTGCTCCTGTTCGGAAGAAGGTTGAATTCGGTATGCCCTGCAAAGGATTGCAATTGCATCCTG
>SVJN01000051.1 GCA_015068965.1 Oscillospiraceae bacterium | reverse complement strand
GAATTCAACGAACCTCTCGACGTACCCGCGTACGCCATCGGGCAAGGTATTGTGCGTCAGAGAACCGCACAATACTTCGTTTCATTCGTTCTGCACTATTTTTAAACTTCCCCCTATATAATAAAAAAAGCGGGTTTCCCGCTTTTTTTAATTGGATATATTTCGGCTTGTCCGGAATTTTCCGGGGGAGACCCCCACAATTTTTTTAAAGGTTTTTGTAAAATAGCTCTGGTCATCAAAGCCGATTAAGTTTGCAACATCAGCAAGGGAAAGAGAATCATCCTGCAGAAGCAGTTTACTTTTATCAATTCTGACCTGGTTGATATAGTTGGAGAGACTGATGTTCATTTCCTCCTTGAAAATTTTACTGATGTAGGATTTACTCAGATAGATGTGTTCGGAAATATCATCCAGCGAGATTTTTTTCATATAATTATTTTTGATATAGGTCGTAATTTTGAAGATAATATCTGCGTGCTTTGCGGCATGGAATTCGAACACATATCCGACAAAGCGGTTAATTGCGCTGATTAACCAGTGGTTCAGCTTTTCCTGCGTCTGAAACCGGGAAATTTCCTGGATGTAGTTGTTGTTTAAAAAGAAAATCTGCTCCACATTCGCACCTGCATCAATGGCAGAACGGGACAATAGAACAATCAGCTCGGTTACCCGTGCCTTGATGACTTCAAAATCTGCATTGGAATGGAAGAAAATCTGTGCCAAAAATTTATTCAGAATTTCCTTGGCATGAGCGACGTTTCGTTCCCGGATGGAGTGTTGCAGTTCCTTTTCCAGCTCAAACGGGTAGAAATGCTTTGCAGGATACTCGTCCAATTCTTTATAAATACTGTTTAAATATTCTAATGTGGTATCGCCGGCGTTTTTGGTCTGCTTTTTTACAAAAACGGCAGACATCAGCGAGGCTAAGTGATTCACCTTTGCAGTTTCAAAAAACGGGACTGCCTCATGTGTTTCAAAATCCTCCGGATTTCCCATCAGAATCGGGCCTAACACAATGCCGGAGTTTAAAATCTGATTTTCGTCCAATAATGCAATCGCAATAAAAATGAATCCCTTGGAGCAATAATAAATGTACTGATTTCCCCAGCGGACGGCTTCGTAGCAACCGTATAAATGCGTGTTGATACAGTCGCAATGCTTGGAGCAGGTGGCAGAAAATTCACAGCTTTTGCAACAGTTTACGCAATAGCTGTTAATTTCGTCCGGAAAGGCTCTGGAAGAGATGTCAAGCACGTTGCAGTTCACACCGAATAGCTCAGAAAAATGCCGGCAGTAATTTTTTGTTTCTGCGTCCATATCAATCGCTCCTTTCTCCATGCTTATTTTATTATATAATGGAGCAGAAAAAAAGTCAATAAGGAAAGCAATTTCGGCTGATGAAAAAGCAATAACGTTGATTGTGTGTAACCCTTCATCCGGTGTTTTGAAAAAAATCAGGAATTGTATTTTTCTGCATATTGTGATATAATGAATTCATCTATGATGAATTCAGCGATATAAATCTCTTTCGAGATTTTCGATATGTTCTACAGTCTTTATAGTAAGATTGTCGAATGTTGTGGAAAGGATGTGGTCGGATGAAAAAGAAAATCATAATATTGTTAGCTGTTGTGATAGTGGTTGTTTCAGCTTTATTTACTTATTTTTATAAATATGCTGGTAGTATGGTTTCACAGGATGTAAAAAATGTTGATAGTATAGTAATAGCGATGTATCCCTATGACACAAATAAAATTATTGTAGAAGATAAGAATGAAATTAACAAAATATTTAACATACTGTTGCAGACAACTGATATTACTAATGACAGACATCCGTCACATTTGGAGTCTATGCAACACGATCCCCAATTTATAATAGATATTAAATACCATAATGGGAAGAAAGATAATCTTTTTGCATCACCACGCACAAATTATATTGGTAGATTTTTAAATAGTAAAGGAAATTCGGGAGATCCTGGCTACAGAATAGGAAAAAATCGAATGATATGGGATTATGTTTTAAATTGATTTCAGTCCTAACTTAACAAGAACTGCCACAAAAAGCATTGGCATCCAGATTATACAGTCATTATAACATATTATTTTGTCGAAATATGTCGAAATATGAAAGCCTTCCCCTTGAGGGGAAGGTGGGTTGCGTAGCAACTCGGATGAGGTGAAAAAACAAACATAATAAGAAATAACGATTGCTTTTGCAATCTACACCTCATCAGTCACTTCGTGACAGCTTCCCCTCGAGGGGAAGCCTTTAAAAAATTTTGTCTCTAATATCACATGAGCATATGCGGTGCACAGCACCGCAGCGATATGAATTTTAGTGAAGTTCAAAATTTAGATATAATAGTGGAATCTAAATTGTGAATGAGCTCTATAATAAAGAAAGAACAGTTAGAGAGGGGATATATTATGACGAACCGAGAGCGTGTAATGAACATTCTGCATTATCAGCCGGCAGACCGGATGCCGGCGGTACATTTCGGATACTGGTATGAATTATTATCAGAATGGGAGGCCCAGAAAAAAATTCCGCAGGGAACCGCGGAAAGATGGGGTGACGGAAATGATACTGACCGGGAGCTTGACCGTCTGATTGGCTGGGATTTTAACTGGCATCATATGGCAGGTGGGGTGAATAACCGTCTGTTTCCGCGTTTTGAGGAAAAGGTGGTAGAGACCTTCCCGGACGGAAGCAGGCGTGTGTTAAATAGTATGGGAATCATTGAAAGAATCAAACCGGGTATCAGCTCGATTCCTTCTGAGGATGATTATCTTCTAAAGGACAGAGAGGCGTTTGAAGCCTTATTCAAGCCGAAAATGCAATTTACACCGGAAAGAATTGATTTTGAATACTATAAAAATTTCAACCAAACAAGACCTGAGGATGTGCCGGTTGCGCTGTCTTTAGGAAGTGTGTTGGGGGATATCCGGAATATGACCTCGGTTCTTGGCATGAGTTATCTGATATATGATGAGGATGAAACATTATTTGCAGACATTGTTGATACCTATGCTGATATGCAGTATGAATGTGTAAAAGCAATCTTAGAAACCGGGGCAAAATTTGATTTCGCTCATTATTGGGAGGATGTCTGCTTTAAAAACGGGCCGTTGATTTCACCGGAGATTTTTGAGGAGCTGTGTGCAAAGCATTATAAAAAGCGGAATGATTTGTGTCGGAGCTATGGCATTGATATCATTTCACTCGATTGTGACGGTGTGACCGAGATGCTTTTGCCTACCTGGTTTGAAAACGGCGTGAATACCATGTTCCCGATTGAGATCGGTGTCTGGGGCGACCAGTTTGAGGCGGCACGCAACAAATTCGGAACCGGAATGCTGGGTGTCGGTGGCATGGACAAAACAGCTTTGCGTAAGGATAAAAAGGCGGTGGATGAAGAAATTGAGCGAATGAAACGTCTGGCGGAAATGGGCGGATTCATTCCATGCCCCGACCATCGTTTGATGCCGGGAACAAAGTTTGAACTGGTACAGTATTATGCCGAAGAAATCAAAAAAATCAGAATTTGATTTGCGAAAGATGAAAAGAGCTGTAACAAAATTAATATTTATGCATCAAAATATAATTTACCGTTGTAGGGGCGGATATTATCCGCCCGCAGGCGACTGATAGCCACCCCTACGGTTTGTTGTTCGTGCATATTTATACATTTTGCTGCGGCCTCTTTTTTTAAGCAAATATGTGGGAATACCGTTTTTCGCTCAGAACGGCAAGCATGAAGGTCAACGGGGAAACATCCTGAGAAATGACCATTTTAAAGATGGAAGGGCTTGTGCCGGAAACTAAAACACAGCCGTATTCATTTGCTGTGACGGGATATTGACAGTTCCGGGAATTTACGTTCCAGTAAACAATCTGCGGAAGGGTATATCCATGCTGATGAAACATATTTTTTACTTCCTCGTGCAGGCTCATATTATGACACACGCCGGAATCAAATTCCATATCGGAAATCACGTAGATGGTTTCGGGCAGTTCACTCTGCGGTAAATGATGCTCAAGTGCGGCTTTTAAGATTAAGCCATATACGCGGATTAAGTCTGTATTGGCAATTTCGTTATAGGACATACAATAGAGTGCCTTATCGACAATGGTTTTGCCATGGATTTCAACCAGTCTTGGGTTTTCAGAAAAAGTGATGAAGTGATTATGAAAGAAGCCGGTGTTCCGTTCTGCAAAATAAATTCCCAAAGAGGTTGCAATGTTCAACGGTTCTCCAAGCATGGAGCCGGAACCGTCAATGACTGCAATTGCGTTTTTGTGATTGCAAAAGTCCGGCAAATGATTCCAGGTCGTATCAAGAATTTTGATAGTTTCTTTTGTTTGTTCCGGTTTGATTGCATCTCGTATGATTTCATACGGATAAAGAGAGCCGGTCTTTAAGATGGCATCCCCGGACTGAACTCTGCGGATGAAATCAGCATATCGCTCTTTGTCGTTACGGATGAATGCCCTGCGGCACTTGTACAGTGCTTTTGAGGGCTGTTTTTCATAATCAAAGGAATAATCCTTCTCGCACAGTCTTCTCTCAAGAATGTCGATATAATGCTTGAGTGCCGCTGTTCGTTGTCGGTACTCTTTTTCGGTTATTCCGAATGCTTTCGCAATTCGTTTTGCAAGCTGTTTGCGTTCAGAATTGGACGCATTTACAGAAGGCAGCCACTTTGCCAATAACGAGGTTTTTTTGCCTTGTAGCATATTTTTTTCGTCTTGGAATAAAAGCTCTTTGATAAATGCGAGCATTGCCTGTTCGCAAGGGGTGTCGAACAAAACAAGAATATCGTCATACCGCCCGTATTCTGCAATGTTTTCCATGTTTTTAATAACGGTTTCGGGAAATCTGGTTGCCAACCATTTTAATATGATTCTGAAGGTGCGGCGTTCTCCGGCTCCGCCCCGGATGTCTCTTGTATAAAATAATGCTCTTAATGCATAATCGCCGGAGCTTGCAAAAGCCCGGGAAAAAAGTGTGATAATCCGTTTTTCGTCTGCATTTCTCAAGGCTCCGGATACTGCAAAAAAATCAAGGCAAGCATCAAGGGTTGAAGCATGAGAGAATGCTCCGTTTTCTGTCTGTGTGATATTGTTGATGTTTTTTATTGTTTGTAACATTTCAAATCCTCCTGAAATAAGTCTATCCATAGTGCCGGGTGATATTTAGTTTTCAATAGAAACGCCTGCATCGCCGGGACTTGCTTTTGAGTCCATGAAACGGCGGCAAATCGGCAACATCGTGGCAGGATGTTATCAATAAATTATAATCACATCGGATTGCTGTATGCACTATTCTGATAGCAGATAAGCGATTTGTTTGGATTTTGTTTTGAAGGATATTCAGTTTTCAAAGTACAAAAAATGAGACCTTTATTGATGCAAATGGGTACACTGGTAGTGTAAAATTACACATCATTTCCATCCACATTCATAAAGGTCTCAACTTTATTTTCAATTATTAAACTGTTTTTACATTATAACACTAATTTTTTTGTTTGTCAATAGTTTTTAAATTTTTTTTAATTCTACAAAAAGCATATTCATTCATCAAAATTTTTTCTTATTTTTATGCTTGCATCAAAAAGTGCAGGTTTTTTTGTTTCTGTCTGATAGAAACGGTCGAGAGCTTGCCAAAATTCAACAACCGACTTTGACAAATTTTTCTGTTATCCTGCGTTATAATAAGGATGTGGCAAAAAAGAAACACGAAAGGAACAAATGATGTATATTTATCTGGATGTATTGTTTGCAGTAAATGTAATCATGGACTTTTTATTACTGAAGCTGACCGCCGTTTTTGCGGCAGTTTCTCTGAAAAACCGGCGTGCTTTACTCGCAAGCATGGCAGGCGGTGTGGGAGGAGTGTGTTTTTTTATCCCTGATTTTCATGCTCTTACCGCCGCCGGTGCCGGGATTTTTTTGGGATTTTTAACGGTATATCTTGCGTTTTTCCCAATCCGGACAAAAGAATTTTTAAAGCGTGTTTTATTATTTTTTTGTGCATCCTTTGTAATGGGTGGGTTGGAGTTTTTTTCGATGATGGCATTCGGGCAGGGGATGATAAAAAACGGTGTGGCATATATACAAATTCCGCAGTTGTTTTGTTGTGCCGGAGCAGGTTTTTTTCTGATAAAAATAACGCAGCTTCTGATAAAAAAACGTGCCGCAAAAACCGTTTGCCAGGTCAGCTTATATTGGAAGAAACAAAAGGTTACAATCGAAGGCTTGCAGGATACCGGCAATAATCTCACAGAGCCACAAACGCATCAGCCGGTGATTCTGGTTGAGGGATGGGTATTAAAAAGGCTGATTCATCCGGACTGTAATGCGGTAAATCTTTCAGAGTGGATTCCGGATGAACGGTTACGGGAAATCCCATACCGGAGCATAGATGCAGAAGGGACTTTGGTTGGAATTGTGTTGGATGCAGTCTGCATAGATGGGAGAAAAATTCCGGGAGCAGTTGTGGCAGTATGTGAGCAAAGACTGCAATATTCTGCAATTTTGAGTGCCGGGATTTAGAATAGAAGCAATCAGAAAGGAAGGAATGATTTTGTTAGCAATATTGGAAAAAATCAAACACCGTGTAGCAGAGTTATATTTTGCGGTTACAGAGGAGGGAGACCTTTATTATATTGGCGGAAGCGAGGCTTTGCCACAACCGCTTTCCAAGGAGGAAGAAACAGAATTATTGCAGCATTTAAACACCGACCAGACGGTCAGGCAGACCTTGATTGAGCGAAATCTCCGGCTGGTGGTCTATATTGCACGCAAGTTTGAAAATACCGGGATTTATGTGGAGGATTTGATTTCAATCGGAACAATCGGGCTGATTAAAGCGATTAACACCTTCAATCCGGAAAAGAATATCAAGCTTGCAACCTATGCATCGAGATGTATCGAAAACGAAATCCTGATGTATCTTCGCAAAAATCAGAACCAACGAAGTGAGGTATCCATCGACGAACCGCTTAATGTGGATTGGGACGGAAATGAGCTGTTACTGTCCGATATTCTTGGTACAGAGGGCGATGATATTTATCGTGGAATTGAGGATGAAGCGGAACGGGATATGCTCACTCTTGCAATGAAAAAGCTCTCTGCCCGGGAGCAAAAAATTATGGAGCTGCGGTTCGGGCTTGGCAACCGGAAGGAAAAAACACAGAAAGAAGTCGCAGATATGCTGGGGATTTCGCAATCATACATTTCACGGTTGGAAAAGAGGATTATCAATCGTCTGAAAAAAGAAATTGCTCGTATGAATTAGCCAAAAAAGGGAAAAATATTAATGTTTATCTATTCATACATAGGGGATGTAAAAATGCCATGCTCTGAGCATCCCCAAATTAACAGCAGGAGGAATCTGAATTGATAAACAAAGTAGAAATTTGCGGTGTAAATACAGCCTCTCTTCCGGTTCTGGGGCGGGAGGAAAAGGAAAAGCTGTTTGTAAAAATCAAGGAAGGGGATAAGGAGGCACGGGAGCGGTTTGTCAATGGAAATCTGCGGTTGGTGTTGAGTGTCATCCAACGGTTTCATAATCGGGGAGAAAATGCAGATGATTTGTTTCAGGTAGGATGTATTGGGTTGATTAAAGCGATTGATAACTTTGACCTGAGCCAGAATGTGCAGTTTTCTACCTATGCCGTGCCGATGATTATCGGGGAAATCCGCCGGTATCTTCGGGATAACAATGCAATCCGTGTCAGTCGGTCGCTAAAGGATATTGCCTATAAAGCACTCTATGTCAAGGAACGGCTGACCAACTCCAATTCCCGTGAGCCGACCGTAGAGGAAATTGCAAAGGAATTGGATCTTCCAAAGGAGGAGATTGTAATTGCACTTGATTCCATTGTTGATCCGGTCAGTTTGTTTGAGCCGATTTATCATGATGGCGGTGAGGCAATCTATGTGATGGATCAGGTCAAGGACAAGAAAAACACCGACGAAAATTGGTTGGAGAGTATTGCGCTGGAGGAGGCAATGAAGCACTTGTCTGAGCGGGAAAAGCATATTTTAACCCTCCGATTTTTTCGTGGCAGAACCCAGATGGAGGTGGCAGAAGAAATCGGAATCAGCCAGGCACAGGTGTCAAGATTGGAAAAGAGTGCGTTAAAGCATATGCGTAAATATGTGTAAAGGGTGATGAGGTATGATGAAGGCATATGACCTGCGACAGCGGGAAGTGATTGATATCGAGACGGCGGAACGGCTGGGTTATGTTTCGGATGTCGACGTGGAATTTGAAAGCGGAATCATCCGGGCAATTGTGGTTCCGAAGGCACACGGAATGCTCCGACTGTTTACAAAAGACCAGGACTATGTGATTCCGTGGGAGGATATTGCGGTCATCGGAAAGCAGGTGATTCTGGTGAAATGTAAAAAAATCCGCCCTTTACCGAAGGGAAATCCTCGTGCGAGTGTATCAGAAACGGAAGAGGTCTTTGTTTGAAAAATGTTTATAAAGATAGAGGGGATGTTTAAAAATGCACCGATTATTTGTTCTGCACTATTTTTAAACATCCCCTTGAGCGTTGGGATGACTTTTTAAAAAGTCTCCAATTTTTTGCTTTATAGGAAACTGCGTTCCTATAAAGCAAAAAGAATTGAATGCCCGTGCGAAATTTTCCGCTAATGGCGGAAACGCACATGGGCGTAACAAAGCGACCTGCTTCTTCTTACCGCCTTATATAAATTTGAAATTACCTGCAAATTTAGAGGCGGTTGCGGCGAAGCCGCTTTGTTCTCTTAAAGCGCTTCTGCAATCAGGCAGGAAAGCGGTTTTACGGTGATGCGGTCCGCAATGACGAATTTGGTTTCGTCGGTTGCATCGGTATAAATCTTTTTCTGTTCTGAGAACACAACTTCCTTTTCCTCGTGCAGGTAGTTGGTCAGAAGCAATGCCTGTTTTTTGTCGGGGGCTTCGTAGCAAGCGGTCAGAACATCCGGATAAACGATTTCTCTGCCTTCATTGGTAATCAGTGCATAGGTGCCGATTCCCTCCACCTGTTCCGGCTTTAACATTTTGCCGAGATGCAGATACTTCTTTGCAAAGCCGCGTCTCCAGATATTCAGGTTGCCAATCAGGGTTCTGATATGCTCCTGATTCGGCGGTTCTACCGTCCATTCAGTCCCCCAGCCCCAGAAGAGCATTCCGTCCTTTGCAAGGTTGATGGTCAGCATATCGCCGGCGGTAAAGGAATATGCAATCCGGAACAGGGTGTTATCCGGACATTTTTCCAAATCCAGAACGCCGTGGATGCCACATTGATTTCCCATGAAGTTATTGATATATTCATGGAACAGATAGGAATATGCCGGAACCGGCTTGCCGCTGACAAATGCCGGGATATAACGCAAATCGTTAAAGGGCAGATGACGTAAAAACGGTTCTGCCGCCGCACATTCGCAACCAATCAGCATCTTTTTCGGGTCAACGGTTTCTTCGATTTTTTCAAAAATACGAACCATTGCATCTGCCTGCCATTTTCCGGGTGCGGCAGGGTGTCCGTGGTCGTCTGCGTAGCAGAGGCAGGAGTTTCCGCCAAGGTTTTGGTCAAAATACTGGGTATAGTCACAGCCTGCATGGTAGAGTGCAGCAACCTCATCATGAACAATCTGTGCAACCTCTTCGCTTTCGGGACACATATCATAACCGTCACGAATCGGGGGACCGATTACATTAGATTGTACGATTTTTCCATCCGGGGTTTTACAGATGAATTTTTCCTGGTACTTATCCGAAATATCCAACTCGTTCAGGTAGCTGTGTACTGTCCAGCCGATACCGCTGCAGTAAACACCTAAGAGATTGTCCTTTGCGTGGAGCTTTTCTGCAAATTGGAGGAACTGCTCCTCTCCGCCAAACGGAGGCCATACATAGGGCGGTGCCCATGGTGCAGTCCCCTCCCAATGCATCGGCAATGCCATGATGCGGCTCTGGAACTGTTCATTATACTGTTCTATGTAGGGGAGAACATTTTCAAACGGATAGTAAAGATTCGGTGTCATATCACCGGTATCCTTGGTTCCGCGGATGGGGTAAACTGCGACAATCGGGGAATCGGAGTACCACTCGGGCAGATTCTCGTTTTCACAGATTTTTTTCGGGAGGGTGGTGCTGTTCTGGTACATCCATTCCCGATAGATGTCAGCCGCATCATGCCAGTCGCCCTCAAATACGCCCATCACAATTTCATAGCCGAGCTGATAGTCGGTTGCACCATCGGCAAACAGCCGCATTTCTAAGCAGATTCCGTCCTCATACGGATAGAATTCAATTGCCTTCAGATGTGCCTGCGTGTCGGTAGCGGCAAGGTACAAGCCCTCAACTTCGTTATAGTATGCCATAAACTGCATTGGATTGGATGCAGGATAAAGTCCGGAATAGCCAATGCTCTGATAGGTCAGCTCACGGTAGTGTAACCAGTCGCTTGCGGAGCGGACGCTGATATCGTCAATCAGACAGCCCTCGCCTGCAGGCCAGAAAATGCAGGAATCACCGCCTGCGGCTTTTAAATCGTTTGCAACCGTAATACCGGGCAGACCAACCCATTCAATGATATTGCCGGTTTTGTTGGAAACCTCACAGCTCCAGTAGCAAAATGCCTCCTCCGGGCACCGAAGAAAAACTTTTGCCGAAAGTCCCGGAGCAATTTCCTCAAAAGAAATTGTGTAGCGGTCGCCTTCTTGTGTTACGGAATATGCTTTTGCGTCCGAACTGGAGACATAGATGCCTGTGCCTGCTTTGTCCAACAGCTTGATTTCCAGTAACGGCTTTGGCTGATTGGTTTGTTGAATCAGCTTACGTTTTTTGCCGGAGAATGCAACCAATTCTGCATTTTGGTCGGATAACTCCAGGGTGTAGAATTTGTTTTGGATTATCATGATATCACCATCCTTATTATGATAGTTTTATTGTACCATAGATTCCGACAAAGAAAAAGTATGTTTTTTTACATAAAAAAGTATTTGTTTTTGTTTATGTTAATGGCTTTTTGTGAAAAAATGCAGAATCATAGTATGAAACATTGAAATTCTGATTGCTTTGTGATAAAATAGGCTGGATATCACAAATAGAGGAGCAAAAAAAATGAAAGCATTCAAAAGAATTGCAACAATTATTCCGGGATTGAGTGTTTCGCTCATTATAGCAATTATCGCACGTGCAATTGAAAAAAGCCTGCCGATTCATATTATCGGAGCATCGGTGATTGCGTTATTTTTAGGTATGATTCTGAATCATTTCTGGAAACCGGAGATTTTTAATGCAGGAATTAGGTTTACCTCCAAAAAGGTGTTGAAATTTGCGATTATATTGCTTGGTGCATCGCTGAGTGTAAATGTGATTCTTTCTGTTGGGAAATTATCGCTGGTAGTCATGCTGTTTACGTTACTGACTTGCTTTGGCGGGGGATATTTTATCGGAAAAGCATTAAAAATAAACTGGAAACTATCTAACCTGATTTCCGCCGGAACCGGAATCTGTGGCGGCTCTGCGATTGCGGCGATTGCTCCGGTTATTGAAGCAGAGGATTCCGATATAGCGTATGCGATGTCGGCAACCTTCTTGTTTGATATGGCGATGATTGTTCTTTTCCCGATTATGGGCAGAATGCTGGGACTTGATGACATGGCATACGGCTTGTGGGCAGGAACTGCGGTGAATGATACCTCAAGTGTGGTTGCGGCAGGCTATGCCTTCAGCGAAGGTGCAGGCGATTTTGCAACCATGGTAAAGCTGACAAGAACCCTGTCAATTATTCCTACCGTGCTTGTTTTTTCCTTGATTCATCTGAGGTTGAAGCGAAAGCAAAGCTCGGAGGTTGTATACCGGAGGGTGAATCTGCTGAATTTATTCCCGTGGTTTATTTTAGGCTTTTTAGCCCTGGCGGCGCTGAACAGTATTGGCATCATTCCGTCTGGAGTTTCAGCAATGGCGAAGAATGTGAGTAAATTTTTAATGGTTGCGGCTTTGGGGGCAATCGGCCTGAACACCAGCTTCCGGGATATGAAAAAATCCGGTATCAATCCTATGATTCACGGCTTTATCATATCTGCTCTGGTTGTTGTGGTTGCGATTTTTGTGGAATGGTGTATGGGATTGGTCTGATTGTCAAGAAGAGGCAAGTAATATGAAATACGGAATTTAAGGTGTCGCTGGAATAATTTTCACAGAGAAATAGCAGATGTGTTGGCAACACCAAAGAAAAAAAACAGTCAGGCACTTTCGGGCGGTGACTGGATAGACTTGGAAGGATAAAAATGGGAAACAGAAGTTGGTTTGTAAAAGGGTTACGGGACGGATTCCCGATTTGTATGGGTTATTTTGCCGTTGCATTTACATTGGGGATTGCGGCAAAGAATGCAGGGATGACGGCATTTCAGGCGGCATTAACAAGCCTACTGGTCAATGCCTCGGCAGGTGAATTTGCCGGATTTACGCTGATTGCCGCAGGAGCAAGCTACTTAGAGCTTGCCATTATGATGCTGGTCGCAAATGCACGATATCTTTTGATGTCCTGCGCTTTGAGTCAGAAGCTGGACGAAAAAACCTCCCTACTGCATCGGATGCTGATAGGCTTTGATTTAACCGATGAAATCTTTGGCGTTTCTATTGCGGTGCCGGGAAAATTGAAGCCGATTTATACCTACGGAGTGATTTTGATGGCATTGCCCGGCTGGTCGCTCGGTACCTATTTCGGGGTTTTGTTGGGAAATATCCTGCCTGCGGCGGTAGTGAGCGCATTGAGTGTGGGGCTTTATGGAATGTTTTTAGCAATTATCATTCCGCCGGCAAGAGAAAATAAAGTGCTCGCAGGTATCATCATTGTTTCGATGGCTCTGAGCTACCTTGCAACAAAAACATCGTTTTTACAGGGGTCATCCTCAGGAACGGTCATTATTGTGCTAACAGTAGTGATTGCAGGAGTGGCGGCGGTTTTGTTCCCGGTAAAGGAGGAAGAAGATGCAGAATAATATCTGGATTTACATATTGATTATGGCGGTGGTTACCTATTTAATCCGGGTGTTGCCGCTGACCTTGATTCGCAGAGAGATTAAGAATAAAACCATTCGCTCGTTTTTGTTTTATGTACCCTATGTCACCCTTGCGGTCATGACCTTTCCGTCCATCCTGGAGGCGACAGCATCCCCGTGGTCGGGTGCACTGGCTCTGGTTGTGGGCATTGTTCTTGCATGGAAGAAGGCTGGCTTGTTTGCAGTCTCGGTGCTTGCGTGTGTGACGGTGTTTGTGGCAGAGCGTTTCTTATGAAAAAGAGGCCGTTGCGTGAAACATTTTTGTGTATATTTTATTCAAAACTGTAGGGGCGGATGCCTACATCCGCCCGAATTGCGGGGCGATGTGGGCATCGCCCCCTACAAGAAAATGAATTTTTATACACGATCTGCGTTTAACGCAACAGCCTCTTTTAGACTAAAAAATACCCGAATCTCCTTCGATACTGAGTGAACCTGCCGGATGTGCGGCACAAAGTGCCTTCATGCCGTATAAATCGCTCCAGAGCATAATTTTATCACCGACGGCAAGAGAAATTTTGGGCGTGACAGAGTGTGTTCCCTTGCTGAGTGTTTGGGTGATGACCTCAACCCTTTGAAGAGAAGAGCCATTAAAATCTGCCGCAATGATAGAATACGTTCCTGCCTTGTCTACCGAGAAGGTGACTTTTTTGCCGTCGAATTTGGTAATTTTATCGGCTGAGGCAGAAATTCCTGTTCCCAACAGTAAGGAAGACAACAGAAAACAAAGAATCAGCTTTTTCATTGTGATAATCTCCATGATATATTTTTTTAAAGTATATCATAGCTTTTGTTCTGTGTCAAGCGGTAGTTCCTTGTATTCATAATCCGTTTTGATTCCTTGTGTTAAGCTTCACACGAAATCCACTTTGAAACAATCTCCCGGAAGAAGGATAAGAACCGCTTTTTTTCTATGCTTTTTCCATATACCAGCGGAACAGAATCTCGGAGAACTCCGTCCTGATAGATTTCGAGGGTTCCGGCCGGTTCTCCCTTGGTAACCGGTGCAGTAACCGATTCGGGAAGAATGAATTTCCGTTCTGTGTCCTTGGCTGCTCCCTTTTTCAAAAGCAGACGGGAAGCACGTTGGGAAAGAATCGGAACGGTACGATATTCGCCCTTTATGACCGGAAGCTCTTCAAAGCTTTCGTTTTCGTTGACTGCAGTTGTCATGCCGTAATTGGCAAAGCCATAATCCAAAAGGCCACTTGCGGCTCCAAATCTGCTTTTGGAATTGGGTGAGCCTAATACAACGGCAATCAGCTGCATACCGTCCCGGAGTGCGGTAGCGGAGATACAGCATTGTGCTTTAGAGGTTGAACCGGTTTTTAATCCGTTTGCACCCTGATAGAAACGAATCAGCTTATTGGTGTTTGCAAGCTGGAATTTACCGTCTCGCAGACTATCCATCCATATGGTTGTATATTCAAAGATTTTCGGATGCTTTAAAAGCTCCCGGGACATCAGCGCAACATCCCGTGCGGTGGAATAGTGATTCTCATCGTCCAGACCGTTGGTGTTGACAAAATGTGTGTTGGTCATGCCTAATTCCGCTGCACGCAGGTTCATCATTTCTACAAAGCCCGCCTCACTCCCGGCAATATGCTCTGCCATTGCAACGGCACCATCATTTGCAGATGCGACAGCAATGCCCTTTAGCATATCATGCACCGGTAGCTGTTCGCCGGTTTCCAAAAACATGGTGGAACCGCCCATGCTTTTGGCACGTTCGCTGGCGGTTACGGTTTCGTCGAATGTAATTTTTCCGGAGTCAATTGCTTCCATGACTAAAAGCATGGTCATAATTTTGGTAACACTTGCAATCGGAAGCTTTTCGTCAGGATTTCTTTCATATAATATTTCTCCGGTGTCTGCCTCCATCAGCAAGAGTGATTTTGCAGATAAATCAGAAAGCGGATCATCTGCAAACACGGTGCCGGCGGAGCATAATATCATACCTGTTAAAACCAGACTGATTAATTTTTTCATAGCGAATCATCTCCTGTTTTTTGTCTTTTTTGTAGTTTGCACTTTCGTCGGCAGGATATACAAAAAAACAGAGTTGGAAAAATTTTTCAAAGAAAAAACCGTCTTTTTGCCTATGGAAAAAAGTACACATCAGAAACCAAAAAAGACAAGCTCTTTTTGTTGATTTTGCGGAGGGTACTGTGACATTTTAGGCAATACTACTAAGAAAAATTCTTGAAATTTGGTTAAAAGGAGACTAACATTTTTAAAAAAAATATGGTATCATATATGTGTAATTAAATTTATGTACAACGCAAATGTACGAATCACAGAGAGGAGCTATTACAAATGGCTGATTTGCAATTAAAACACATGTATAAAAGATATGCAGGCGGCGTAACTGCTGTAAGCGATTTCTGCCTGGATATCGAAGATAAGGAGTTTATCATTCTGGTTGGTCCTTCCGGTTGCGGTAAGTCCACAACCCTGAGAATGATTGCCGGTCTGGAAGAAATTTCCGAAGGTGAGCTCTACATCGGCGGCAAGATGGTAAACGATGTTGCACCGAAGGACAGAGATATCGCAATGGTATTCCAGAACTATGCTCTTTATCCGCACATGACCGTGTATGAAAACATGGCATTTGGTCTGAAATTGAGAAAGACCCCGAAGGATGAAATCAAGAAGCGTGTAACAGAAGCTGCTAAGATTCTTGACATTGAACACCTGCTCGACAGAAAGCCGAAGGCTTTGTCCGGCGGTCAGAGACAGCGTGTTGCTTTAGGTCGTGCAATCGTTCGTGACCCGAAAGTATTCTTGATGGATGAACCGCTCTCCAACCTGGACGCAAAGCTCAGAGTTGCGATGAGAACAGAAATCAACAAGCTGCATAAGAGACTGCAAACCACCTTTATCTACGTAACCCATGACCAGACAGAAGCTATGACAATGGGTACTAGAATCGTAGTTATGAAGGACGGTATTGTTCAACAGGTAGATAGCCCGGCAAACCTCTACACTCAGCCGTGCAATATGTTCGTAGGCGGATTCATCGGAAGCCCGCAAATGAACTTTGTAAATGCTACATTGGCTAAGAGAGCTGACGGTTTGTATCTGGAATTCAACGGCATTGCAATCAAGCTGCCGGAAGGCAAGGCAAGCAAGCCGGAATTGGAAGCTTATATTGGTAAGGAAGTTGTTATGGGTATCAGACCGGAAGATATTCATGATGAAGAAGCAATGGTTGCAGCTCAACCGGAATGCGTAGTTGACGCATTTGTAGAAGTAACCGAAATGATGGGTGCTGAAACTTATCTGTATCTGACTATTGGAGGTCAGGCATATACTGCAAGAGTAAATCAGCGTTCTACTGCAAAAGTAAACGACACCATCAAGGTTGTTCTGGATACCAATAAGGTTCATCTGTTTGATAAGGATACTGAATTGGCAAT
>SVJN01000050.1 GCA_015068965.1 Oscillospiraceae bacterium | reverse complement strand
ACTGTATCAAAATTCACAGCTACAACACGTCCGTTATCTACATATCCTGCATCAGAAGAAAGCGTCAGTTTTCCGTCCACAACACTGATGGTACCGCTCGGATTGGTGATGGTCCAACCGTCTGCAACTGTCGGAACATAACCCTCAACACTAAAGGTTTCGTCAATCGGGAGTGTTTTGACGTAAGCCGGACGTGATACAGAATTTGAAAGCGGAATCAGGTTGCCGAGCTCATCCCAGAGGAATGCCTTACATTCATATGCATAAGGCAAGCTTTGTTCATAATTGTAGAATCTTGCATCCGCTGCTTCTGCACCGATTTGTGTCTGGTCGATATCAACCAATCTCTTGGTTACCTTATCATATTTTGCTACAATCAGGGTAGAGGTATCATCTGCCGCCAACTTAGAATAGCGAATTTCTGCATTTCCGTTTGCATTGAGCTCCATAGAGGAAACCTCACGAACAGAAATATCATCATAGAATACTTCTCCTGCCCAACCAGCTTCATTTCTGGTTCTCGGCATAACAGCAAGGTTTAAAACGCCATAGCCTCTCTTGGATGCCGGAATGGTTACATAGCCTTCATAAAGCGTCCAGTCACCTTCGGTTCCGACAGCCTTTACATTATAACCAACGCTTGCATCTATATAGCCGGCAAGGTCTACAAACGGAGCAGTATTTGCCCCCTCATGAGTCAGATTATGCTTATATTTATACGAAACCTTGTAGGTTTTTCCACAGATCAGTAAGGTTCTCTGGAACACAGTTGTCACATTCTTGTCAGCCAAACGAATTACGTTGTTGGTTGCACCGGTCTCGGCATCTGTTTCGGTGACAACAACCGGACTATTCCAGGACAGACCGTAGCCGTTTACGTGCTGGTCGAATCCGCCGTTATTCACTACTTCATTTCCCTTTTTCAAGGAAAGATTATCAAAGAAGCAATACTGACTTTCCGCACTGTTTCCGCGAAGAATCAGCTTGATTGCATTCGCATGAGGCGGCATGGTGAAGCTACGCGCAACCGGAACCAGCTTTGCATTACCCGGACGGCAGCCCAAATCAGCCCGGGTCAGCAACGCAGTCACATTTGCAGCCGCATTGCCCAACTGAGCCGGCATGACAGAAATATCATCACTGGTATCCTCTGTCTTTGCATTGTACTGCGCAACATATTCCTCCAGGGTTAAATAAGTATCACTTTCTTTATCATAATGCATAAACTCTGCAACTACGGTACAATTCGTCGGTGCCTGTGCTGTATAATTCAGGCTATAGGTTGTGCAAGGCTCCAGGTCCTTTACCATCTGATACGCCTGCAAGCCGGTACCCTTGAACGCCAACTGCTTTGCCGCACCATTTAAATACATCAGATGACCGCTATTCGTATTGGATCTCGCTTCAACCGTCCAACCGCTACTGGGAATGTAGTGGCCTGTCTTCAAAGCAGCCGCTCCAATGGCAATATCCTCGGTCAGTTGATAGTTGTCGCTGAAATTACCGTTTTCCAACAGTTCCGGGTCTTGCTCTACCGCAAATGCGGCAGAAGCCGGCAGCATGGATGCCGCCAATAAAATTGCGCCGATTTTCTTTTTCCATGAAAATTGGGTTTTCATAATATTTCCCTCCGTTATTTTATTTTTTTATGCCTTATGGCATACTTTCCTGATACTATCATTATAAAATTTCTGAAAAGAATAATCAATAGAATTTCTTTAGAGTTTTGGGGCGTTATATTCTTTTCTTTAGATTTTTTACCTCTTTTTTGGAAAAAATGATACTTTTTTTAGTTATTTTTCCAATTTTTTCGAGAAAAGCCATGCAAAAAGCGCTTGATCAGCATAGGCATAATCCCATGCATTATGACCGACACCCTCCAACAAGGTCAGCTTTGCATTTCCGCCCCGTTTATTGATGGCATCCACCATTTTTTTGCTTTCTTCACAAAGCACAATCGGGTCCTCACAGCCGTGAAATGCATGAATCGGCATATTTTTCAACCGTTCTGCATTCCAGTACATACCGCCACCGCAAATCGGAACAGCCGCCGCAAACCGCTCCGGCATACTCATTGCCATCTGCCAGGTTGCATATGCGCCCATGCTGGCACCCATCACATAGCACCGGCAGGGGTCGGCATTTAACTGCTCCATTGCATAAACTGCAAACTCCTTCAATTGTTCAAAAATGTCAAACCAGGTGTCGGCAAAGCATTGCGGCATTACCACAATTGCATCCCGGATCATTTCCTCTCCTAATTTGAACAACGGATAATTCAGGTGCAAAGAAATGTCATTGCCTCTTGCGCCTGCTCCGTGGAGCAGGAGAATCATCGGATAGGTTTTCTCCGGAGAAAAATTTCTCGGTCGGGTAATGATATATTCAAAATTCTTGTAGCGTTCTATTTCTTTTTTCATCTTTCTATACCTCCAGATTCCGGTTTTTATCCATCCATGCTTTTGTGAAATCCGATGCGGCAAGTCCGATATCGGCAATGCAGTTTGAGCATAAAATGATGCCCGAAATCTCACCCTCCGAAATCCACCGCTTGCAAAGCTCCAGCTGATATTCCATGTCCGCAACCGACAGCTCACAGTCTGCTTCATAATTCCACATATAGCATCCGAGATAGAGCTTTTGCTCCGGCTTCATCATCGAACGTACCCGTTGGACATTGGCTTCTAAATCCCGGAGTGCCTCCGGATTCCACGTCCAGAAGGTGATGTTATCGCAAAGTTCTAAATAAGGAATGATTTCCGGTCTTAGCTCCTGCTCATAAAGCACCGTCCAGAAGGAAAGCCCGGCTTCGTGCAGTTTATCCCGAAATCCCTTCACAACCTCCGGCGTGAATACCGCCGTTCTGACCGGGTTTAAAAAGTCGTCCATGATACCGCCGGTAATGTTCGGAAATTTTTGAGAAACCTTTAACACCTCATCCAAATCATTTGCTCCGTCGTCGGTTCTGTCCGAGCTTTTGTCCCCGATGATTGACCAGACTACCTGCCTGCATCCCGAAAGCTCCCTTGCCGCATTGTCAAAGGGCGGTGCCGGCTGGTTTCCCATCACGACCGAAAACACATTCGGGATTCCGAAATATTCTGCTCCCTCTGCTGGTGTCATGCGATTGACTCCCGGCAGGTTCGGGAATGCAATATGGTGAGAGCCGGGAGCTTGCCCCCACAGCCACAATGTGTCCTCAATCTTCATCATCCATTCCTCCGTCTAAACAGAACATCTTGGTTTCTCCAAAATACATATCTACTTTTAATACATCGGTATTCTCTGCATAGGTTTTCTTTTCATAGACCTCATAGGGACTGCACTTTCTCGGAAGATGTACCGTTCTTTCTCCGGCAGAGCCTGCATGAATGGTGATATAATGGTCATTCTGGAAGAATACATCGTCATTATCCATCCAGATATGACATCCTGCATAGTTTGCAACCGAACGGATGACCGCCGCACGCACAACCTTGGTTCCGCAGAAGACAGTATCATAGTCCGCTCCTTTTTTTAGTACCATGGCAGGCTTTCCCGTTTCGCAGAACCGTGCTAAAACCTCGCCTTCTCCTTCCTTTGGAGAAAAACAGGGAGAAAGATATGCCCGGTTATAGTTTCCGATTTCCCAATCCGGAATGTGCAACGCACACAAAACAATCTTACGGTCTAAATCACCGTAGCTTCTGCCACGTTCCATATAAGCAGTTGCCGGATGCTCGCCGCATTTGCGGAAGAGCGGAGTTCTTACTTCCACTTCCATTTCTATATCCATACCAAGCAAATCCTTCATATTTTCCGGAGAAAGCTTCTGTTCTGCATCCGGGTTAATCAGACCGTTTCCGTACATAAACATTGCCGTTGCATGGTTTTTGGAAAGCTTTTTCCGGATTGCTTCACGTTCGGAATCGCTCAGGCAGAATGCGTTGAAGAACACATAAAGCTTATAATCCGGCATATCGGGATTTTCCATATCGTTATGATAGTAGATATCCACTCCGGCTCCGATATGTGCAATTTCGTAGTTGCGCATATACTCAACCGTATCATGCGTGGATTTGGGTGCAATCATATGTACACTTTCCTCATCATAGATAAAAGCAATCTCGTGCTTTTTATCCCGGTTTTTGGAATATGCCTGCGCTGCAATTTCCGATTGCCGCTTGAATAACGCATAAGTTTCTTCGTACTTATAACGACCGCCGCCGATATGCTGGTCAAACCACCAGCCCTGCAGGTCGTCACAGATGTTTCTGCCAAAATTACGTTTTAAAATGTCTGCATCATCCTGCACATCAAAAATGTCATAAAGCTGGCACTCCTCCGGCACCTCTGCATGGGTTCTGGTATCATCCTCCACCACAAACATCGCCCCATTGATACGCATGGAATCGTACATACAACGCTGTCCCTCGAAGCCGCCTTTTTGCCGGTTCTGATAAACGCCGGGAGCAGAGAAGATATCCACCACGCCGGATTTTAAAATTTCATACACGCCGACGGTGGACACATACTGCGTAAAGTGTGTTGCACCGTAGTTTCCGTAAAATGCACCGACTAACATATCATCCGAAAGCTTTTTCATCAGCTCTCCGAAATAAATCAGCGAATGAGCCGCACCCAAAGAACGTGCCCGATAAAAATCAAATACCGACATATATTCATTGACATTCAGGAAAGAACCGACATGGGTGGGATTTTCATAAAACTCCGGCTTTAATTCATGCCCCGGTTGTTTATACCGATGATGCATTTCGTAGTCGATTCCACACAAATCATATCTTGCATCCATCGCCCAGAAGCGTTCCTCCATATTCGGGATTTTCGGATTGTCAAAGCTTGCATCCGGGTCCTTCCATGCTTTTTTCAGATTTTCCTCTGTTCCGTACTTTTCACGCAAAAACAAGGAATATTCCCGTTTTAATGCTTCGCTGAAATCGCCGTAAACACCGTTATGCGGGTCGGTCAAGGGACCGAGCTGCCGCCATTCGGAGGTATTGCCTGCGGCAATAAATACGCCGGTAATATGCTTTGCATACGGCTTTTCCATCAGACGTTTATAGGTTTCCTCCAACCAGTAGCCTGCTTGTTTGCGCCACTTTTCCGAATAGAGTGTATAGCACGCCGGCATCTGGGTGCAGTAGGATTCGGTTGCTAAAAATGCCCCCGGATGTGAGCCATCCGACATTTTGAGACACTCATCTAAATTTTCCATCACCCATTCATTCGACGGGTGCAGACCAATCCGGAGCATAATCAACGCATCCGGCACCGCCTCCAACAAAATCTGAACTTCTTCGTCCAGCTTATCAAACGCATCCGGACGAATCCATTCGGTATCACAAATCAGAAAATAGATTTTGATACCGCTTTCTCCGAGCCGTTTTAAATACTCTTTATCAATAATATAGTTTCCGTTGCTGACATTACAGATAGTTGCCATCATCGGCGGATAGATTTTTCCGTCATGGCAAATTGCCATGCTTCCGTTGTGCTTTACTAATTTTCCCATTATTTATCACCCTTTTGTTTCAAAATTGTTGTAAAAACGCAGATAAGTGCAAAATGCAAAGTGCAAAGTTATGGTAGAAAAACGCTGTTTTTCTTAAAACCAAACATTGTTACAATCATTTTTCATTTAGCATTTTGGATTTTACATTGCGATTGCATTGCAATCGCTTAAGTTATAAAATATCTGAGCCACCTGAGCACGGGTTGCCGTTGCTTGCGGACGGAAGGTACCGTCCTCAAAGCCGGAAACCACCTTCTGTTCTGCCGCCCAGGATACTGCATCCTTTGCCCATGCAGATACCACACCGCCATCTGCAAAGGATGCATCCGTTCCATATGTTATATCAATACCACTTTTTCCCATACATCCACGCAAAACCGTTACAAGCTCCTCTCTTGTAATCGGCTGGTCGGGAGAAAACCGCTCTCCTGCAACAAAATCAAGAATTCCTGCCGCCTTTGCCGCATTGATTGCCGGTGCGTAATACATATCCGCCGCCACATCGGTGTAGAACTGTTCCTCCGAGGTACCAAGTGCCGGATACATTCTACCCATCAATGCCAGAAACATCCCTCTGGTAATTGCCGTATCGGGTGCAAAATGTGTTGCATCCATTCCGGCAAAAATGCCTTGTCCGACGGTATACTCTACCGCATCATAGTACCATGCCCCTGCGCTGACATCCACAAAGGACAAGCCGGGTGCATTGCCTTCTAAAACGGCAATTGCACGTTCTAACTCCTTACAAAATGCCATGGTATTGGTGCGTGCCTTTTCCACATCATCATACGCCGCCAGCTTCAGAGCCGCATCTGCAGCTGCCTTCAGGGTTGCCGCAACCTCCGGCTTTCCCTTTTCTTCCAGCGCTTTTAAGATATCCCCGTCTAACATGACGAAAATTGCCTCACCTGTTAAAAGCTCTACATTTTCTGCAGTTGGCAGCTGTTGCAAAACCTTCTCCAGCCGACCGGCTGCTTCGCTGTACTCAGCAAAAGCAGTTCCGGTCAGACCAAACATACAAATCAATAAACAAATCAATCGTTTTTTCATGCTAATTTCCTCTTCGTAAAAGCTTATCCCAACTCAACGATACCCCAGATAGAGGATGCTCCTAAATAAGAGCCGTAGGTCGGTGCCCAGCAGTAGTTATTCCGCTGATCCAAATCATATCTTCCGATTTCTAAACGGAGAATATCACCCTTCTTGATTTTGGTAATGCCGTCCAGAGTACCCGGAACGGTCAGAGTCATTTCCCAATGGTCCTCATATAACTTTGTTTCGGAGGTAAAGCCTTCAAAGTTGACGGAGGTATTCTTGCTGCCGATACCGGTCGAATATGCATCCCACAAGGAACCTGCAAGGTCAGAAACCAACTGTGCCGCATCGCTGGTTCCGTCAAACTTCCAGAAGAATTCCACACAGTCGCCTGCCCACGGGTTGCCGTCATGCGGCTGCGGATCTCCGATATTGAGCTTTGTCATATCATCGTTACCGTAAATCCGCACAAAGAAATCATTGTCGCTGTAGAGTACCTTTGCACGGGTTAAGAGTGCCGGGTCAATCTCATTTCCCGACTGATACTGCAGGAAGTCACCGGTAAACGGTGCTTTTTCCCATTCCTCTTCGGTCGGAGCTTCGCCCTTTATCTTGGTTGCCGTATAGGAACGCACCTCATATTCCGGAAGCTGGGTATAGTTACCGCTTGCAAGCTCCTTATCCAGCTGTGCATTTCCGTTTGCAACTGCTGCATAGTTTGCTTCGTCCTTACGCAGAGTATGACCTGCATACATCCAGTAGCCCGCGGTGGTCGGTGCAGCCTGCTTGATTTTTTCTTCCAGCTGTGTTGCAGAAAGTGCGCCCTGACCGGGGTAGAGGCCCGGGCAATAAATTGCGTGGATGTCCTCATTATTTTTGATTTCCTGCATTCTGACCTTGGTATCTGCCAAAGAACCCCAGTACTCATTCTCGGATGCGACCAGTACCGGACGTTCCGGTGTTCCCAAGCCCTCTGTCATGCCCGGAATCCATTCATATGCCGGGAAATAACCGATAATCATTTTCGGATTGACTTCGTGAATTGCTTCTCTTACACGGGTGAACATCTTGGTTACTTCATTTTCAAACCATTCTACATATTCATCCATTTTCTTGTTGCTTTTCAGATACTCATTCCGGTCTTGTGCTTCAACTGCTGCCCATTCGCCTGAATACTTTTTCGCAGTCAGATATTTGTTCCAGCAGTTATCACACATACACTTTGAGGTGTACTGTGATTTTCCGCCGGAGTACATTTCAAAGTCTAAAATGATACCCTCAAATTCCGGATAGGATGCAATCAGCTTTGCACGTTCAATCAACTGCTTGTCGCAATATTCATCCGACAAGGTACACGGAATCTGGAAATAGGTTTCCATCGGGATACCCGGATGATACTGTCCGAACTCGGTATTGGTTACATAACCGTTATCACCCCAATTAATTTTGATGAATACACGCAGGTCAAAGTTTTTCCGATACTCTGCCGCCATATCCAGCATACCCACCTGACCGTCATAGGTTTTATGGTCAAACTGACCGTCCAAAAGATTTAAGAAGGTACAGTTGAGTCCGGCTGATTCTAACTTCTTTAAAACACCGGTCTCATCCTCACGCAGAACGCCGATACCGTCATAAACGCAACGCATTCTCTCGTCACGCATCCAGAGGTACTGCTCCTCGATGCCGTCCCAGTTAATCATATAATCCTCAGAAGCTGCCTTTGCATTCAGGCAGTTATAAACCAGCTGTGCCATCGCACCACGGTTGATGGTTTCACCCTTGGTACCGTCAATTCCGGCAAGCACACCAAGCTCCTCCGCAACTGCGATATATCCGTCCGGCCAACCGCCTGCTTTTTCCGCTTTTTTGTCCATCTTCATTGCAGAAACGAGCATTTTGACTGCCTGCTCATAGGTAACGCCGGTATCCGGCTCAAACAGGGTTTCGGTCATACCGCTGACAATCCCCATCTGATATGCAGTTTCTACATACATATATGCCCAATGGCTCGGCGGAACATCACGGAATTTTTCGATGTCCTCCTCAATTTCTTCCGAACCGTAGGCACGCAGAATGATGGTTACCATTTCTGCTCTGGTCAAGCCCTCTGCCGGGGCATACACACCCTCTGCACGTCCGCTCACAATGCCTTGCTCAGCCAATGCATTTACTGCTTCCTCGCAAGCACTTCCTGTCACATCTGCAAAGCCCTCTGCCGCCATTACCGGCACAACGAGGCTGGTTGCCGCTGTGATTGCTGATAATATCAGACTGATTAACTTCTTTTTCATCCTCTTGTCCTCCTTATTTGTTTGGTTGATTCTTTTCTATTATTTTATCATTTGCTTTTTTGAGCTCGTCATAGTATGCCGGAGCTTTATCCATTTCGGTTGCTGAATAAATCCAGTAGCCGAGTCCTCTCGGCTCTGCCGCCTCTATTTTGGCAGCAAACGCAGGCTTTTTAATGGCATACTCCTCATTCGGCCAGAGTCCGACTGCAAATATCACCGGTAAATCCTTGAGCTTTGCCTGTGCCATTGCATAATCTGCGATGCCGACCGCACCCTTATAGGTCCGTTCTTCAAATATGACAACCGGCATTTTTTTCGTACCGAGTCCCTTCTCGATTCCGCCTAACCATTCCATCTGCGGCATGATGCCAATGATAAGATTGGGGTTAATGGCGTGCAATCTTTCCCGCATTTTTGCGGTCAGCACACTTACTTCTCCTGCAAACCATTCCTTGTAATCATTGTATGCAAGCTTATCCTGCAGATATTGCTTGCGTTCTTTTGCTACGGTAAAGAGAAGCTCCTGGTCTGAATGCTTCTGCACATACTTTTTCACACAGGTATCGCACAGACACGCGCCCGGATAACTGGTTCTGCCGCCGGAGTACATTTCCATATCAAACACAACACCAATCAGCTTCGGATGCCGTGCCACAACCTCCAAACGGCTGAGCATTTCCTCCTCCCAGTATTGCTCGGCAAGCGGGCAGGGGAGCGTCAGCTGATGCTCCGTTCCGGGGTGGAAGGCTCCGAATTTATCATTGTTCACAACAGAATTTGCTCCGTAGCTTGCTTTTAAGAAAATCTGATTCCCGGTTTCTTCCACATATTTTTCCATATCAGCACAGACCGCATCTAATGCCGCCGGGGTTTTATTGATATCACCGCCGTGGAAATTTCCGATAATGTTAAAGATAAAGGTATTCACACCGCTATCCTCTAACTTCTGCATCCGCTCTGCACGATAGAAGCAACCGACCGCATCATAAACGCCTCGCATCTTTTCGGCTGCATACCGGTCAAACACATTGCTTCTTCCCTCCCTCGGCAGGGTAAGGCTGTGTGCAATCGGGGAAACGGTTTCTCCGTTTTTCCAGACATAAGCACGTACCGCCACATTTTCTGCTTCGGGCGGTATTGCCACATCCGCTTTGGTATACACCGCACCGCTTGCAGTAAAGGGCTTGATATCCATTCCGATGAGCTTCTGATTTTCATAGGCCGCAAAAATCAGATTTCCGCTTTCGTCGGTATACTCCGGTACATAGTGCAGGTTTGCCGTAACCGTTCCGACACCCTTGGGAATGGAATCCAATTCCAGCTCACCCTTGGTCACGGTAAGGGTAGTCTGATTGTCAAAATCCGTGATTTCGATATCGTCATAATAGACTTCGCCACCGTTATAGAGCCGTACCATTAAGGACATGGAGCCGGTATTGGGCGGAATAAGTAAATCAATTCCCTTATAAACCCATTTGTCGCCGGTTACCTCATAATACGGGTAATTCCCCTGCGTGATATACTCACCGCTCTTATCCCGGTAACCGATTGATATTTCCGCACAGCCATTGTCTGCACCAAGGCTCGGTACCTTCATCCGGAAGGATAAGGTCAGCCGGTCTCCCTCCGTGATATTTGCAATGCTCTGAGAGACATAGCACCGCCCGGTATCGGTTTTCATATGAAGCACATTGCTGCCACCCTCCGAGGCTATGGTGACCGTTCCGGTTCCGGTCTGCCAGGTTGTCCCCCATCCGGTCATTCCCTGCTCAAAATCCCCGTTTGTGAGATTCCGGTTTTCATACTTCGTCCGGGCAAAAGCTGTACCGGCAGAAGCTGCCGCAAAAAGCATTGTTGCCGCAAGTGCTGATGTTAAAATTCTTTTTTTCATAATTCACCACCTGATTGATACTTTCAGATATTTATACTTTTACAATTCTATTTTACTGTTTTCCCTGTTTTTTGGCAAGTGCATAACTTTAGAACTTTTGTGCTGTATATTCTTTTCTTTAGATTTTTTACAAAAAATTCCCTGAAATTATTCTTTTTTTCTCTTGACAAGCATTCCCTCCCCCGATATAATAAATTCAAGAGGAGGTGAATCTGATGTCAATCTTTGATAAGCTGGAAAAAAATTTTGATGTACAAATTACAAATTACGCCAAATGGCCAATCCATTCCGAACCGCATTTTCACAACGGTTATGAATTGTATTTTCTGTTCTGGGGCAGTACCAAATATATTTTTGAAGATAAAACCTATGAAATCAACGAAGGGGACATCGTCTGGATTCCTCCTTATATTGACCATAAAACACGTCCGAATAACTTAGAGCGGCACAAACGATTGCTCTTTTATATTATGCCGCAGTTTTTTGAAGATTGTTTAAAGGATGACAAGGAGTTGTATGATTTTTTTCACTACTATCGTATTATCCGCACAACCCCCCGGGATGTGAAGCTGTTCCGCCGCTTTTCCAACCTTCTGCTGGAGGAGCATTTTGAAAATGAAAATAACGATTCGATGTCAGATACCATTATCCGGGGACTTTTCATTTCCTTGCTGGCACACCTGAAACGAATCTATGAGCAAAATCTGGAGCAGAGCAACGAGCTCCAACCCAAAGGTGAATATAGCACCAGCTACACGTTGAATATGCTGATATCCTATATCAACACAAACTTTTCCTCTGAACTGACATTGGCTTCCCTTGCCGAGCAGGTGAATATGAACCCGGTCTATATCTCGTCATTGTTCAAGAAAAATTTCGGCTTTACCTTTAAGGATTATCTGTTGAAGCTGAGAATTGATAAGGCAACCCAGCTATTGAAAAACACCTCTGCCACGGTGGAGAGCATTGCATTTGAATGCGGTTTTTCCTCCAGCAATCATTTTTGTAAAACCTTCAAACGCCTTGTCGGAATGTCGCCGTTGATGTTCCGCAATCTTGATAAGGAATAATCTATCCCCAAAAATTTTGGGATGGAAAAAAAACAAGGCAGGGGTTGTAAAAAATCGTTTTTTACAACCCCTGCTTATGATTTCTGACTTTTTTATATTCCCGATTTTTTAAAGATTCTGACCGGCCCCAACAGTCCGCCTGCCGGTGCCTTTTTCTCAAACTCCTTAATAATTTTGTGATACGGTCCGACATCACATGCCGGCTGACGGTCAAAATAATCGGTGTTTAAAATCTCGTTTGCCGCAGTATTTGCCACAACAATTTTCAATTCATCCCCCGTTTTTGCACCATTTAATGCGATCCGATACGGTGGCATAATCACCGCACCAATCCGCTCACCGTTTAGGTATACCTTTGCCGAATGCCGTACTTCGCCCAAGTCCAGCACAAAATCACCGTCTGGTAGCTCAGGAAGGGCAGCAAGATAAGTGACCTCACCGGAAAATGCTTGTTCCCATTCTCCAAGACCTTGCTTACGTGCTCCATCCTCGTAATAGGTATTTACGGTTCCTTTTTGCGCATCCAGCTCATACCTTCTGCTGATGAAAGAGGAGAAGTCCGCAACGGTTGCACACAGTTCCAACTGCGGCAAATGGTTTGCCTGCAGTTCTTTTTCGGAAAGATATACAAAAGCTCCTGCACCACGAACCAGCTCTAACTCAAGATGCACCTTACCGTCACGGTACTCATAATCACAAACGGACAGCTCCCCGGTTTCCAAATCCAGAAGATAAGGCGTTTTATCCGTTTGCAGGGCGATTGCTTCCTGCACGGTTTCATTTGCAAAGCTACAGATAAAATACCCTTCGTCCGCATCATCAAAGAGCAAATGCCGGGACAAGGTGGATGCATAGGTTTTCTCCAGCATCGGGACAAGCTCCGAGCCTACCTTTGCAAGCTTTTCCATAACCGCCTCATGCTCCAGTTCACCGACCGGAACAAATACATTTTCATAGGTTACAAATTCGCCGCAAAGCTTTCCGTCTCTGACCGCTGCATTTTCAACGAACTCCTCATCAATGACATCAAACGCCACGCCCTTTTTCTCGAGCATATGTCCCAATTCCTCATAGGATTGGCAAGCCTGCTTTCCGATTTCGCCAAACGCACAGGTTGAGCGTTGCGGGAAATATAACGCCGTTTTAATATCCGCCTTTGTACTCTGCAGAATGTAGGAAATTCTTGCAGTATAATCATTGAGCGGCGCCAAAGCATCCATTCCCGGATTTTCCGGGATAAAATTCGGTCGGAACTGATGCATCATCGGGGTTAATCGGTCAAAGGAAATGCCGATAAAATTAAACAGACTGATGCCTCTGACTGCCTGAAAATTAATGACAAAACGCATCTCCTCAAAGGAGGTGTGTGCACCGTTTACCGAGAAGCTTTCACTCATACAAAGGTGATGCCCCTGCTGACGTGCCGCAGAGGAAGCAAGGGTCGGAAAAAAATCATAACCGCCCACGACACATTTTCCGTCAACCGGATAGGTAATCTGACTCCAGATTGTGTCAATTCCCGGGATATCAAAGGTACGAAGAACCGATAAAATGTTACCGTAAAAAGGTGTGCTGCTTTCCTCTCCGACCAAATGTCCTGAAGAAAGCATACTGTTTTTGTTCAACCATTTACGCATCGGCGTGAAATAATTTTCCTTCATCAGTTTACAGCACAGCATCCGGTAATCGCTGAAAACCTTCTTCTGCAGTTCGGTCTGATATGTTACCTTGTCCCGGTTAAATACATACGGAAGATAATCGCAGATATCATAACCGTACATTTCATAGAACATCTTTTCCATTCCGCTCGTCCAGATACCCATATGTGCTTCGTCATCAAACATGATGGTAACATCGGTTCCCATCGCTTCTTTGAATCGCTTTTTCATTTTTTCATGGGTGCATTCCAAAAAAAGCTCAACGGTTCTGGGATTTGCAATATCGGTGAGCAGGAAATGTTCTTCCAGAAAGCTCATTGCAGGATAGTATTCTATCAGCTCTGTGTCCTCATCACTCTGATACCCTCTGTGAATCCGCTCACCCTCCCGAAAGGTCGCAAGTGTGCCGTCAGCCGGCTCATAGGCAATATTTTTCCGTAATAGAATCCGGCGTTGCTCCACACCCATGATTCCAAGCTCCGGGTGCTCCTGACGAATGATACCGCACGCCATGCCGGACGGCCAGCCTCCCTCGTTGTAAAGCCAGGTGTACATTCCCTTCTGTTTTGCATAGGAGTACGCTTCATATAACATATCCATATATTCATCCGATAAATATTCCGGACTCAAATAAGTCTTTTGCTTCGCCTGACGAAAGTTTTTCGGCATCGGAATCGCATAAAAGGCACGGATTCCGGCATCGTACATCTCATCCACCTGACGATGGATTTCTTCGGCGGTTATTTTCGTGTTCCAGATCCAGGAATAGGCAGGATAACAATTTACGGGAATATTGGTAAAATCCATGATAAACACACCCTTTTTCTTGTTTTTTTCATCATAGCAAATACACGCTGAAACATCAAGTGGAAAAAAACACTTTTTTGTTATAAAAATCACTTGAATCATGACAAAAGGATGTGCTATAATAGAACTATGAAATCAAATAAACAGTCAATCCTTAAAGGAGGTCACCCATGGCAAAATATGAACGAACCCTGACCGGGAGCTTTGACGAAATATTAAACAAAATTGTAAATGGGATTTTAAACAGCAGTATGTCTGCTTCTTTGGAGGATGCGAGCGATTTTTGCGGAGGGAATGCCCGTTGCAGTGTGCGTGTGTTTGAACGCTACAGCTACGCCGGTAAAAATCGGGTAAGCATGAACGTCACATTGTTTGAATGCGACGGTGTCATCCGATTGTCTGCGATTACCTCCGGCGGAAGTCAGGCACTCTTTTTCAAGCTGAACACCTGGGGTGAGGAGGCTTTCTTAGAAAAGCTCAGGGAATTATTTTGATTTCCGTTACCGTCCATTAAGATTTGTTTTTTGTAAGAATCACCGTAATGGGCGGATTGTTTGGACGATTATAAAAATCGCAGGCTAACACCGTATATTTTTTATGGTCAAGAGTTTTGAAATACGCCATGACAGCATTCTTTTCTTCACAACCGGAGTTTTTTCCGTAGTAAACAGTTACCGAAATAAATCCTTCGTCCGACAACAGGGCGAGGGATTTTTCAATTGCCTCGATGGTTGTCTCTGCTTTGGTTTGCAAATTATGGTCTCCGCCCGGAAGATATCCGAGATTAAAAAGCACCGCATCAACCGGCTCTTTGACATAGCAATCCATAGAAGAATGCGAATCTAAAATCAAGGTTGCATTCAGAAAACCGCCTGCTTCTAACCGCTTTTTTGTTTCCTCCAATGCAAGCTGTTGAATATCAAAGGCGTATACTCTACCCGTCTCCCCAACGGCACGGCATAGCTTTTCGGTATCATATCCGTTCCCGGCGGTAGCATCAATCACCGTCGCACCGGGACGGATTTTTGTATGGATAAAAAATTCTGTAATATGTGGTGGCTGTAGCATTCTTTTCTCCTTTAAACGATTACTTTTTCCATATATCCTTCGCCATCTGCTCCTTTATGAAAACGAACCACAAAATCAAAGCAATTACATCTGGTGCATAAATCGAAATCCGCTTGCGGGAACACATCATTTTGTGCCGGGTCAAAGAATTTTGCCCCCGAGGTATGCCGGAGCTTTTCAATTTCTGTATCCATATCCAGCTCTGTTCCTTCCAGCAAGCTTTTGATATACTCCGCACAAAGATTGTCCTCCTCGGTTTGTGCCAGAGCCTCCAATCCCATACAAACCAGAGAAACCTCCTCTGCTCCGCTCTGTTTAATATATCGTGCAATTGCCTTTGCATTTACCAGACTTCCGCCTAAAATTTCATCTGCTCCGGTTGCATTGGCAATGCCCTGCGTTCCGGCGCTGGTGGTATGCACAACAGTTTTTCCCTCTACATCCAATCGCAAAAGCTCGGACGGAGAATTCCCGACGTCAAAGCCCGGAAGAATCTTTCCGTGCCGTTCCCCTGCTAAAATCATATCGGGATTTTCTTCCTTTAGCCGATACGCAATCTCCGCATTCCCGACCGGAATGATTTTTTCTGCTCCGCTTGCAAAAAAATATGCCTCTACCGAAAAAGCCCGGAACACGTCAATTACAACGGTTAAGCCCCTTGCCGCTTTTGCACCCTCTATCATATGTAATATGTGAATCTTCATGCTTCATCCTGCCTTTTGTTTTTTTACCTTTTTATTGTATCATACCGCTTTTGGAAACACAATACTTTTTTGTTCTGAAAAACTGTAAAATCGTTTGTTGCGACTCAGGAAAGAAAAGGGTAGACAACCGGATATATTTGTGATATAATAACAATGCCAAACAAATCTTAATATCAATTTATGTAAGTTTGTGTATTTTTCCTTATGGTAAAAATACAGAGGCTCTATTTGCATAGACTTACGTAAGTTGTGTAGATTTGTTTGGCGACAGTTGGAGCGATGTATTTTTCGTGCGTCGGCTTCGGCTGGCGCATTTTTTAATGAAAGGAGCAAAAAACATGGCAGATTACAAAAGCTTATACTTTCAACTCTTTAACAAGCTGACCGATGTCATTGAGGAATTGAAAGAAATCCAAGCCCAAGCAGAAGAGACTTATCTGAACACCTCCTCAGAGGATAACGACACAAGCGGACAGTAATCCACCAGAACTTCCCCATTCGACCTAATCGAGTAGGGCGAAATTAATCGCCCTCTCACACCACCGTGCATGCCGTTCGGCACACGGCGGTTCAATTCAAAATTAAATATGTGCTACCTTTTGGTAGTAATCCGAAATACTGATTAAGCCTCG
>SVJN01000049.1 GCA_015068965.1 Oscillospiraceae bacterium | reverse complement strand
GTATGCAACAGCAACCCGACGAGTCACTCTCGCAAAGTCGAGACGACGAGTCGTTGGTTGCCACTGCTTTAGTTACGCCCATGTGCGTTTCCGCTATTAGCGGAAAATTTCGCACGGGCATTCAATTTTTTTACTTTATAGGAACGAAGTTTCCTATAAAGAAAAAAAGACACCCAAAAACGCCCGTGTATTCTGCGTTTTGAATGCGTCCTTTTTCTGATGAGTTGTATGTAAAAACTGTATGGAATGCAGTGTATCAATCCCTGATAGGGTAATGTAGAACAAAGCAGCTTCGCCGCAACCGCTCTATAAAATCATTTTGTACTTTAAAGTGACACAGAGCGGTAAGAGTTTCCTATAAAGTAAAAATAGAACCTAACATGACCATCGAAAAGGCACTAAAGTATCAATCCTCCTCCCGCATTCGGGAAAGAGATAATGTAGTGATTCTGACTGATATCCCTGTGGAAAAAGTCTATTACATGAATCAATCCCCTGCAGTAGACATCTACTGCTATAATGGGGTAATGTAGGGAATGATTGCAAAAGAACACAAAAGATTGTTTACAATAGAGTATCAATCCCCAATAGGTAATGTAACACAACATATCGTATTTTTCATTATACCACCAAAACGCCACATTGTCAAAGCCTTTCCGTACACCGAAACCTCAAAATACAAACGTAGTTTAAAATGTTATAGCATCGTAATACATTGTATCAACTAACACTTTACACAAAATCAATCCTCCCGTCACGCTTTGCGTGCCACCCTCCTTTACACAAGGAGGGCTTGAAGGCTCCCTTGTCCGACTCCCTTGTCCGGCTCCCTTGTGTAAAGGGAGCTGTCACGAAGTGACTGAGGGATTGATTCTTGCCGGAAAAACAGTCGCCTCTATCCCTCCACCATGTTTCACATGGTCCCCCTCCCTTCATGCTACGCATCAAAGGAGGCAAGACGGGAGCTGTCACGAAGTGACTGAGGGATTGTCATCTTTTGTATGTTATATTGTAGTTGTTGTTGATTCACTCAAGGGATCATTTTGGTTATTAAGCATGGCAAAAATTTTGCAAAGATTCCATATCAATCCCCACATGGGGTAATGTAGATAGGTTTTACTTTTTTATTTATTGTTGTGTGCCAAATGTATCAATCCCCCATATAGGGGTAATGTAGACAATGATTATCCAGATTGGTATTGGATGTCCAAAATGTATCAATCCCCTGCAGTAAACATCTACTGCTATAACGGGGTAATGTAGGTTAGTTGGTTCTAAAGCAGAAAACAATGCTCAGCTTAAAGTATCAATCCCCTTGCGGTGGAGTCCAAATCTTTGATTTGGTAAACGACACCCATGCAACAGCGTTCCAAATCTTCGATTTGGGTAACGCCACTGCTATAACGGGGTAATGTAGAAAAACAGTACATCGATTGCTCAGGTCTCACAACGTATCAATCCCCTATACGGGGTAATGTAGTTATTATTATAATCCGTTATCAGTAACAATTGGAGTATCAATCCCCTTGCGGTGGAGTCCAAATCTTTGATTTGGTAAACGACACCCATGCAACAGCGTTCCAAATCTTCGATTTGGGTAACGCCACTGCTATAACGGGGTAATGTAGTTATTATCAGAATTTAGAGAAACTGAATTTAGAAGTGTGTTATTGTATCAATCCCCTATACGGGGTAATGTAGAATTGATAGGCTGATAGATAAGCATAGAAAGGAAGATGGTATCAATCCCCTATACGGGGTAATGTAGTTAAAAATGGAATTTTTAAAAATCGAAAGTTTGAAAAACGTATCAATCCCCTATACGGGGTAATGTAGAAGATAGACAGATACATTAACACTGGTAAACTGATACGTTATCGTATCAATCCCCTATACGGGGTAATGTAGTGGCGTGAGTTACTCATATCAGTACGGTGGATGTCAAACATACGTATCAATCCCCTATACGGGGTAATGTAGCTTAAATCAGCTTGCAGAAAAGCAGGAAAAAGTCTATCAGTATCAATCCCCTATACGGGGTAATGTAGTTATGACAATTCGAGAACTGATTAAATCAGAATCTAGTATCAATCCCCTATACGGGGTAATGTAGTTTTCTTTTGCTGGATATGAATACCGCGATGGTAAGGTATCAATCCCCTATACGGGGTAATGTAGTTAAAGAAATTGGTTTTAAATCTCACTCAGACATTTAAGTATCAATCCCCTTGCGGTGGAGTCCAAATCTTTGATTTGGTAAACGACACCCATGCAAGGATGTCCAAAGAGACAAGCCTCATAAGGCGAAGTCGATTTGTAGACATCTACTGCTATAACGGGGTAATGTAGACACAATGCCCGATGCAACCCTTGAAGAACTCCTGATATCAATCCCCCATACGGGGTAATGTAGCGCAACATTTAGTATGCCTATCTATTATACCACCAACATTTTATTTTGTCAACCTATGGGGATGTTTAAAAATGTACCGACCGTTTGACGGCTTTTCATAAGCATTTACAAGCATTACAAAACGTTTAAACTTGCAAATTTTTGTAGAAATCCGCACAATACTTCGTTTTATTCGTTCTGCACTATTTTTAAACTTCCCCTTTTTAGAATTTTTCACAAAAAAATTGTAAAATTCCCCTTGTCATTTTCTGCTACCGACGATATAATTAAGAAAAAGACCAAACATGGCAGGAGGAAATTCCCATGATTATGAAAATGGTAGAAAAATACACCCCATCGGGCAGTTATCACAACCTGCGTGACCAGCTCACCCGGCACATTGAACAGCGGTTTTCCCAATGCTTTTTAGAAAGCGCTAAAAAACGTGCAGAAATTCAGACAAACGAGGCGTTTTGTGTATATCAGGAGAGCTTACGCAAACAATTCATAGATGCTTGCGGAGGGCTTCCCTACGACAAAGACCTTCCTTTAAATGCAGTCACCGTAAAAACAACAGAGGAAGAACATTTTATCATTGAAAATATATTATACGAATCCCGTCCCGGGGTACACGTTCCCGGAACGCTTTATCTGCCCAAAAAGAGAAAGAACCCTTGCGGTGCGGTTCTGTTTCAATGCGGTCATGCCGACAACGGCAGGCTCTATTCGGTCTATCAGCAGGTTGCACGCATCATTGCCTCCTGCGGCTTGATTGTACTGATGATTGACTGCTACGGACAAGGCGAACGGCGTGCCTATTATGACGAGACCGTTTCTGATTATATGATTTACGGTGCTTGCCCGGAGCATCAGTTTGACGGAAACCGTTGCATCCTGACCGGAGATTCTCCGGTGCGGTATTTTATTGCCGATGCCATGCGTGGTGTGGACTATTTAATCAGCCGGCCTGAAGTGGATGCTGACAAAATCGGTGCAACCGGAAGCTCCGGCGGCGGAACCATGACCACAAATCTGATGATTTGTGACCCCCGAATCAAAGCCGCCGCACCCGGAACCTTCCTGACCACCAAGCACGACATTCTCTCTTCCGGAACGGCGCAGGATACCGAACAAATCTGGCTTGATTCCAATTTATACGGCTTCGACCACTTTGAAGCACTCCTGTGCTTTTGTCCCAAGCCGTTGATGATTTTGGCGGTAGACAGCGATTTCTTCCCACTAAACGGAACAAAGGAATTATATCAGGAAACAAAACGGTTCTGGCAATTATCAGGGCAGGAAAATAATCTGCAGCTGGTAACCGACCAGTCCACCCACCGCTACACTCCGGCACTTGCCCGGGCGGCAGGCAGTTTTTTTGCCGAAGCGTTAAACACAGAAGCCTGCACCGCCGGTGAATGCGGTACTCCGTTATCCGAGGAGGCTTTGTTTTCCGCACCCAACGGACAAACCTGCCTGCTCCCCAACGAAAACACATTATTTTCAGAAAATCTTGCCCGTTTTACAGAAAAGCCGACAACCGACAAAGCATGGTTAAAAGAAAAAATCTTTCATAACCGTGAGCCGGTGGATTTCTGTCTGCGTTATCCGACCGGGTTTGCGTTCAGCGGTCTTGGTGTAAAGCCAGCCGTCTGGTTTTCGCAAAAGGATTTGTTGAATTACGGCGTTTTCTTCTCCTTAGCCTCCAACCCGGACAAGAAAAAAATCACCGTCTGTCTGTGGGACAAAGGAACAAATGCCATAACCGACCATGCAACCCAAATCCGTGCTTTGTGCGAAGCCGGGAAAACGGTTCTGATTTTAGATACCACCGGCACCGGGAAATGTCTTCCGCTTGACACCAACCCGGATTTTGAACCCTTTTCCGAGTACGGAATTCTCGATTTTTGCAACAAAAATCTCTGGACACTCGGCGATTCCTTGTGTGCAATGCGTTGCTATGACATTCTGCGTACCATAGAGCTGCTCCGGAAGGAAGGCTATGTGGAGATTGAGCTTCTTGCCGAAGGACACTCTGCGGTTTATGCAGAACTGACTGCGGATTTAGATACACAGGTCAGCATTTGTACCCAAAACCCCTACCGACTTTTAGATATCGTAGAAAAAAAATACTACGAAAACTATGATATTTCCGCACTTACCATGCCGGGGTTGGCATTATACCAAAATATATCAAAAAAATTGTTATAAACCAGCAAAAACAATTCTTTTGATGAACGAGTTATGTTGACTTTTGCAGATTTATATGATATAGTGTAGAAAAAGTGAGGTGTTTTCATTATGAAATGTTTTGTCATGATGCCATACGGCAAAACCGAATCAGAAACAAAGGAATATTCTCGAATCTATAAGCTCTTAATCCGTTCTGCTGCCGAGGAATGTGGTTTGGTTTGCGAACGTAGTGATTTTGAGGCAAAGGGCGGACATATTATGACTAATGTTCTGGAGGATTTAGTTACCGCCGATATCGCAATCGCAGATATTTCAAATGCAAACTGGAATGTTGCCTACGAGTTGGGCATCCGCCATGTCTTACATAAAAACGGAACCGTTTTAATCTGTAATGACCAGACTGAAATTCCAATTGATTTACAATCACGGGATATCTTTTTCTATCCGATTAATTGGTTGGATGACATGGAGGAATTGTGCGAGAAGCTGAAAAAAAGAATTACCAACCGCTTAAACGGAATTAAGACTGTAGACAGTCCGGTACACGAAACCTACACATTCCTCCCGGAAAACCTGATTAAAAGTCACGGCGAAGCAACTGACGATGCCTTAAAAGAAGCAAAAATAAGAATTGCAGAATTGGAAAAGGAATTGGCTTCTGCCTATGAAAAATTTGATTCTTTGGGATTAAGCCCGAATTCCGCTCAAACACAGACCATCGATTACTGTAAAAGCTTCATCACTGAGCTGGATAACAACATTTACAACAGCGACAATGCCGTTGCAAAGCTTCGTGAATTAGCAGATTCCGGTGAAAAGAAAGACTTCTTTGAATTTCTCGGAAAGGTTTTATCAGTCGGCTTCCTGGATGAAACCGACTGCAGAATTATTTACAATTTGTGTAATCGTATGAGCGTTCCTGCAAATACAAGAATGTACTTAGAGGCAGTAACCGGTTTTTATCCGGAAAACGAAGAACTGTTCGGCTTTTTGGCAAATGAATATTCAAAGAACTATCACACCGGCGAAAAAGCAATCCAGATGGTAAACGGAATCATCGGTCTTTCCAGAAAAGATGGTTCTTTCCAGCTTTCGAAAACAACACGTGTGACCAGCACCAAATTAGGCTCATTCTTTAATGTGTATCAGCACTTAAATAAGCTGAACGAAATTCTGGATATTGGTACGTTGATTCTGGAGCATTACCCGGATAATAAAAAAATCTGTGCAATGGTATTTCGTCATATGACAACCGCTTCCATTAAGCTTGATAATATGATTGCAGCAAAAGAATACAAGGATTCTCTATTGGCTTTAGCACCCGAAAGCGATTTGACACACTGGCTCTGTTTCAAATATGCAGATGCGGTAAATCAGCATGCAGAGGCTGTTGCAGAACTTGAAATATGTATTTCGCTGGATCGTACAGACATTGACTATTATTATGCTATGGCAGAAGTAATCTGTAATGATTTGTATGCAAGAGAACCCGCAACAAAGGAGATTATAAAAATTTCCGAGCAGGATGCAGACGAATATGCAATTCCATTTATCCTGGCAGCATTATCTTCAGATATTACGCAGTATGAGCGAGCAATTAACTTTATCCGCAGAAATAAGTTTAACACCTATCTCGATCCGATTGTAGATGCTCTGCAATCCGGTAACATGGATTGGAAAAACATCTTCCCCGAATTAAATTTCGAAGCCGTAGAATATTGCTACTCGATAGAAATATAATGACACAAGAATCCGCCTGCCGTTTAACCGGTCAGGCAGGATTCTTTTTTTCTTGTTATCAAAAAAAATAATAAAACCAACACTGCAAGCAAGCAGACCGTCATCACACTATAGCAGGAGCCGATTGCAAAGCCTGCGCTAAGGGCAGAATGCGAGGTCAGAAAAACGGGTTCTGTCTGCGGTGCAATCCGCCAGAACAAGCCGGTCAGAAGCATGGAAAAGAATGCGTGTAAAAGCTTTCCCACAAAATACGGCTTCAGGCTCAGACCGTGGCGTGCAACCACACCCAGCACCTGCATATGCACACTCAGACCGGCAAAGGCTACAATCCCGGCTGAGAGAATCATTTTTTCTATCATCGGCATTGCCGATGCCGCAATTCCGGACACACCGGTTACAAACTCGAAAAGTCCGATGACACGCAGACGGATTTGGGGATTTTGCAAAAACAAATCCGAAACCAGATTAGAAAGCACACTAAAAAAAATCACCGTTCCGCAGACGGACAAGATACTTTGCAGGGAATTGTTCAGAACTACAGAATAGATTTCCCCGATGCTTTTTTCTGCTACGGTCGGTGCGCTGACCGTCGGAGCGAACTCGTTTTTTCGCCAGAAGCGGAAGCATACCCCGACCAGCACCGAGCTTAACAGATGTGCCAGGTACAAAAGTACACCGATTTTTGAATTGGAATAAAGCGAAATTCCGACCGTCCCCAGCAAAAAAAGAGGCCCCGAATTATTGCAGAACGCAAGCAGGCGTTCTGCTTCTGTTTTTGTGAGATAGTTTTTTTCATAAAGTCCGCAGGCAGTCACCGCACCGAGCGGATAACCGCTGACCACTCCCAGCACAAACGCCGCCGCACCCGATGCGTTGATTCCGAAGAGCACCGGCATCACTCTGCCGAACAGCTTTGAAAGCTGTTCGCAAAAGCCGGAATAAATTAAAAGCCCCGAACAGATAAAAAACGGAAACAAGGACGGAACAATCATGCTCCGGCAGATTTCCATTCCACGTTGCGCATAAAAAACCGATTTCTGCGGATATACCAACAGCAAAACGGTGATTCCGCACAAAAACAGATACATCAGCTTTTTTTTCATAAGCTCCACCTCCATACCCTATGATTATGACATGAAACAGCGATTTATTGCATAAATTCTAAAAGAAAGGCATCACAAGGGGGCATGATTATGAAGCATCTGACCGAAGCGGTTGCAGAGGTATTGTCCATCCCGAAGGAGGTTGCAACCAACATCCCGAAGCTGGTACTTATCGGAGACCGGGAGCTGATTTTGGAGGGACTGCAAGGACTTTTAGAGTACGAATCCCATACCGTGAGGGTATCTCTTGGCAAGCAGGTTCTGACCGTAAAGGGAAATGCGTTGAACATTTCTTATATTGCTATCGGCCAAATTCACATAAATGGACAAATTTTTTCTGTGGAATTTCAATAAATCGGAGGTTTTTTGAAATGTTTTGGCATAAAATCTTCCAATTTTCAAAAGGATATGTTATACTATTCTTATCAGGGTTTTCGATAGAACGGTTTTTGAATCTCTGCTTGAAACAAAACATTCCCATTCTCCGGTTGAAAAAATTGCCCGACGGAGCTTGTGTGGCAATTTATGCACGGGACTTTTTGCGAATCAGACCGATTGCACGAGTAACCCGTACCCGGGTGCGGATATCAAAAAAACGGGGATTTCCGTTTTTGCGCAGGCGTTATCGGTACCGATATGCCTTTTTCGCAGGAGCCATCCTGTTTGTTGCGTTCTTTCTTGTAACCTCACAGTTCATCTGGTCGGTGGAGGTGCGTGGGGTAAAAAAAGAGCGTTGGGCTGAGATTTTATCTGCCGCAAGAGAAGCAGGTGTTTACGAGGGTGCGTACCTGAAAACACTTCCCTCCGGCAATGATATCAAGGATATCATTATACAAAAAACCGAACATATTACCTGGGCATGGGTTTATTTCAAAGGCACCAAAGCGATTGTGGAGGTGCGGGAAGCAACCCTGCCGCCTGCAACAGTGGATCGGGATGTGGCTTGCGATGTCATTGCCGCAAGGGATGCACTGGTACAGCAGATGATTGTCAAAAACGGAATACCGGCGGTTTCTGCCGGGGATGTTGTGCTGTGCGGCGATGTGCTGATTGCCGGCACAATCACCACCCCGGAGGGCGACTACCGCCTTGCCCACGCAACCGGCGAGGTCTATGCCTCTACCTGGCACACCGCAAAAGGGATATTTCCCCGGTACAAAACCACGCAGGTTTTTACCGGCAATCAAAAAAGCTTTTTTGAAGGGAAGCTTTTTTCCAAAACCTTTCCACTCTATCGCCGGATTTCTGTCCCGTTTGCAGAATACCGGCTTGAGGAGACGGAGCATGAGCTTTTTGGGGGAACGGAGCATTGTTCCGGTTTCGGAATCCGACAGCTTTGCTACCGGGAATGCACCCTGGTCAAGGAGCCGTTGCCGGACGAAGTTGTTGCCGCCTTTGCAAAGGATTCGTTAGAGGCTGAAATTGCCAAAGAGCTTTTGGTCGGTGCGGTCAAAAAGAACGAGGAGCTGACCTTTCAGGCTGTGGATGACGAGCACCTGGAAGTAACTTTAACAATAGAATTTTTGGAGCAAATCGGATGGGAGCATCCCCTTTTGCCCATAGAAAAACAGGAGTGAAAATTTTGAGTCAAAGATTGATTGAGCTATCAGAAAAAATCGACATTGCAGGACTCTTCGGAAGCTTCGATGCGAATGTGAAGCTTTTGGAAAAGAGCCTGCAGGTAAATATCGCCAGCCGTGACGGCGGAATCAGAATCACCGGCGAGGAGGATGCCGTGGAAAAGGCAGGCGAGGTATTGAATGTTCTTTTGCAGTTGTTGGAGCGTGGCGAACGGATTGATGAGCAGAAAATCATCTACGCCATTACCATGGTGCAGGAAAACGGCGGTTTTGATTTAAAGCTTTTGGGAGATGACTGTATTGCGGTCAATTCCAGAGGCACGCCGATTAAAACCAAAACCCTCGGACAAAAGCAGTATGTCGAGGCAATGAAGGACAATACCATTGTGTTCGGCATCGGTCCGGCAGGAACCGGTAAAACCTACTTAGCGGTTGCACGTGCTGTGACCGCACTGCGGAACAAGGAGGTAAACCGCATCATCCTGACACGTCCGGCAATTGAAGCAGGAGAAAAATTAGGCTTTTTGCCCGGCGATATGCAGAGTAAGGTAGACCCGTATCTGCGTCCGCTTTATGACGGTATGTATGAAATGTTGGGGGCTGAGGTTTATCAACGCCATGTGGAACGTGGTGTGATTGAGGTTGCACCGCTTGCCTATATGCGCGGAAGAACCTTAGACAATGCCTTTATCATTTTAGACGAGGCACAAAACACCACCCCCGAGCAGATGAAAATGTTCTTAACCAGAATCGGATTCGGTTCGCAGGCGGTCATCACCGGCGACATCACACAGATTGACCTGCCCGACGGCAAGCGCTCCGGCTTGAAGGAAACGCACCGGATTCTAAAGGGCATTGAGGGAATCGAATTCTGTATGCTGACCGACAAGGACGTGGTCCGGCATCCGTTGGTACAAAAGATTATCAAGGCTTATGAAAAGCATGAGCAGGAACAGGAGAAGAAGAGAAAAAATGACAGAGCTACTCATCGAGAACAATCAAGAAAAAGCAGAGATAACGCCTGAATTAACCGACCTTTTGCAAAAGGTCTGTGAAGCAGTTTTAACCGAAGAGGAATGCGATTTTGACGCACAAATCAGCCTGACCTTTGTCGATAACGAACAAATCCGCCGGATTAACGCTGAATTCCGGGAAAAGGATACACCGACCGATGTGCTTTCCTTCCCGATGCTGGAGTTTGACGAAAACGGCGATATCATCGACGCAGAATATGATTTTGACGGAGAAACCGTAATATTGGGAGACATCATCATCTCTACCGAGCGTGCCTTGGAGCAGGCAGAGGAGTTCGGACATACCTTCGTCCGGGAGGTTGCGTTTTTATGTGTACACTCCATGTTGCATCTGTTAGGCTATGACCATGTGGACGACCCGGAGGGGGAAGCCATCATGCGGGAAAAACAGACTCGTATTTTAAACGAACTCGGAATCAGAAGATAAAAGGGGTAACAAAATGAAGAACCGGCAATTTTTAAAAAGCCTGATTTATGCACTGCAGGGAATCAGGGACGCATTTTCCAGAGAACGCAACCTCCGTTTTCACGTTGCGGCGGCAAATGTTGTGTTTGTTTTTGCATGGTTTTTCGGTCTTACCCGGACAGAATGGGCGGTGCTGATTTTAACCGTCAGCGCAGTTATTTCGGCAGAGCTTTTCAATACTGCTGTAGAGAATGCGGTGGATTTTACATCATCGCAAATCCAGCCAACCGCCAAGCTTGCAAAGGATGCCGCCGCAGGTGCGGTGCTCTGTGCGGCAATTGCGGCAGTTTTGGTCGGACTCTGCTTGTTTTTGGATATCGTGCGGATTGCAGAAACCATTCAGAAAATGACAACACAGCTTTCCGGTTTGATTGCGTGTTGCTATCTGGTTGTTGCAACCGTTTTAATACTCAGGAAAAGAAAAGGATGAATCAATTATGAAAAAAGACAACTACAAATCCGGATTTGTTTCTATCATCGGCGTGCCGAATGTCGGAAAATCGACCTTATTGAATCAGATTGTAGGGCAGAAAATTGCCATTATCTCCGACAAACCGCAGACCACCAGAAACAAAATCTTAGCAATTTATACCACCGATGAAGAACAGATTATCTTCACCGACACCCCCGGAATCCACCGCCCACACAACCGTTTGGGCGAATATATGGTACGGGTGGCAAAGGAAACCATGCACGACACCGATGTGATTTTGCTGGTGGTGGATGCAACCAAGAAAATCCAGGACAGCGAGCGTGACATCGCACAAAGTCTTGCCGAGGTTGGTATGCCCTGCATTCTTGTCATTAACAAGGTGGATTTGGTGAAAAAGGAGACACTCCTCCCCATGATTGCAGACTACAGCAGTCTTTACGATTTTGAGGAAATTGTTCCCATCAGTGCCAAAACCGGGGACGGCACCCAGCTTCTGATTGAAAAAATCAAGGGCTATTTAGAGGAAGGTCCGCAATTTTACTATGAGGACATGGTTACCGACCAGCCCGAAAAGCAGATTGCCGCAGAAATCATCCGGGAAAAGCTTTTATGGCTTCTGGAAAAGGAGGTTCCGCACGGCATTGCAATTGAAATCAGCAAAATGCAGGAGCTGGAGCACGTGACCAATATTTATGTCAATATCTATTGCGAAAAGGCAAGCCATAAGGGCATTATCATCGGAAAAGGCGGCGAAATGCTCAAAAAAATCGGTTCCTTGGCAAGAGGCGACATCGAAAAAATGCTGGATAAAAAGGTTTATTTGGAGCTTTGGGTACGTGTGAAAACCGACTGGAGAAACAACAACTATCTGATGAAGAGCTTTGGCTTTGGTGCCGAGGAATAGTTCCAGATTGTGTCAGTATAAACCGCCCGAAAAGAACAAACCCTAATATCAGAAAATGAGTTTCGGGGGGTTTTAAAATGGAATATGAACGTATTTGTTGGGGCGTTTTTACAAAAACGGGAGATATTGATGCATATCTTCTGCACGCTGTGCTAAAGCAGGCAACAGCAGAAAAAGAGGGAAAAGCATGGGGGAAATCAGAACAAAGGCATTGGTAATCCGCCAGACCGAGTTTGGCGAGGGGAACCGGATGCTGACCTTATTTTCGGAGGATTTTGGCTTGATGAAAGCCGCTATCTATGGCGTAAAACGTGCGAAAAGCCGCTCGGCAGCGGCTTCGCAGTTTTTGTCCTGGTCTGAATTTATTCTGTTTCGTGGCAAAGGCGAGATTATGACGGTCAATTCCGTCACGGCAATCGACGCCTTTTTTCCGATGCAGGAAAGCATTGAACTGCTTTCTTTGGGGGCATATTTTGCAGAAATTACTACCTATTTTATGGGATATGAAGAACCGAACCCTCCCCTGCTCCGGCTGTTGTTAAACACACTCTACGCCTGCTCCTATCAAAACCTGTCGCTTGCCATTGCAAAAATAGTCTACGAGCTGCGGCTGATTTGTATGATGGGTTATGCCCCACACATTTCTGAATGTGCCGCCTGCGGAGAAACCGGAAATATTGCATGGTTTTCGGCAGAATGCGGCGGAATTCTGTGCAACGGTTGTCACGCACCGGCAAGGGACGATTTACCGCTTTCCCCTGCGGCGTATCAGGCACTTTTCTACATTCTGACTGCCGAGGAAAAACGGGTGTTTTCCTTCCGGATTTCGGACAGCGTGCAAACAGAGCTTCTAAAGCTTTGCGAGCAGTATCTCTTGCATTGTGCCGAGACGGAATTTTCTTCACTTTCCTATCTGAAAAATGTCTGTGATTTTTGAGTTTTCTTCGTCCAAACCAAAGAAAATCAAAAAAAACCAAAAAAAACAATAAAAATCCAAAAAAACTCTTGCATTTTGATGCAAATGTGTTTATAATAGTAAATAGATCATCATTTTCTTTACATATATGAAAACATAGGAGGAATATTATGTTAGTCAACATGAATGAGGTTTTAAGACCTGCAAAAAAGAATCACTATGCCGTTGGTCTGTTTAATGCAGTCAACTTGGAGCTGGCACGCGGTATCATCAGCGCGGCAGAAAGCTCCCGTTCTCCGGTTATCATGGGTACTGCAGAGGTTCTGCTCCCCTACGGTCCGTTGGAGGAGGTTTCCTACTATCTTCTGCCGATGGCAAAGAAGGCTTCTGTTCCGGTAGTTGTACATTTAGACCATGGTCTTTCCTATGACACCTGTATCAAGGCATTGGAATTGGGCTTCAGCTCTATTATGTATGATTGCTCTACCGATTCTTATGAAGAAAATGTCCGTAAGGTAAAGGAAATGGCAGACATTGCACACTCCTACGGTGCTACGATTGAAGGCGAGCTGGGACACGTTGGTGACAACGAGGGTTCTGCTGAGGGCAGCGACCATATGGAGGATCCCTCCAAGTTCTTCACCGACCCGGCTTTAGCAAAAGACTTTGTTGATAAAACCGGTGTTGACGCACTTGCAATTGCAGTCGGCAACGCACACGGTGCATATAAATTACCGCCGAAACTCGATTTCGAGAGAATCCGCACCATCGCATCTACCGTTGATGTTCCGTTGGTATTGCACGGCGGCTCAGGTCTGACTGATAACGATTTCCGTCAGGCAATTAAGGACGGTATCAGCAAGGTAAATATCTTTACCGATATCAACGTTGCCGCAGTTGAGGCAGAATTCAAGAAATTCTCCAGCATGGAAAAAGGCTTGATTGACCTGATTCCGGCGGCAGTTGAGGCAGTAAAGCAGGAAAGCTTGAAGAAAATGGAGCTCTTCTCCAGTACCGGAAAGGCTGATATCAAGCACACTCCGGTCAGCAATGCAGATATCGAAATGATTACAAAACTGGTTGCAGCAGAGGTTGCAAAGTACTTAAAGAAATGATCAAATCAAAAACTGCCGAGTGTTCTTAAGGACACTCGGCAGTTTTATTCGCCTTTTCGCGAGTGATATTGCTTCGCAGTGATATTTGCTTTGCAAGCGATATTGTGCTTCGCACAGTTTATGACGAATAAAATATCACTCTGTACGAAAGTGCAGAATATCACTTAAAAAGGAGGCTGTTACGTGAAACATTTTTGTGTATAATTTATTCAAAATTGTAGTATCTTGTATCAACTAAAACTTTACGCAAACCAATCCTCCCGTCACGCTTTGCGTGCCACCCTCCTTTACACAAGGAGGGCTTGAAGGCTCCCTTGTCCGGCTCCCTTGTGTAAAGGGAGCTGTCACGAAGTGACTGAGGGATTGTCAACTTTTAGTTGTTACATTGCAGTAGGGGCGGATGCCCACATCCGCCCGAATTACGGGGCGATGTAAGCATCGCCCCCTACTGTCACGATTCACTATGCCTCAATTTTGAAGTTTTCCAAAATTTTTCCATGTGCACCAAAGTCTGTTTCTAACTCATCCCAGACAAGACTTTTTTGCACACCGTTTTTTTCTTCGGTAATTACGATATGATACTCCGTTTCGGTATCAAAGCCGAAAGCAATCGCAAGACTCAAAGAAAGGTTTGAAGCATAGCTCTCAAACAACGGATTTTCTGCCTCCTTACAACCGATTCCGGCGTTAAACATTGTTATCCTGGTACTTCCGCCATTGATTGCCTTTAGTGCGGTTCCACAACCTTCGGTGCGGAAACCGTCTAATAAAATTTCAGAATTGTCATTTAACATTGCAACGTCTGCACGCTCAGGGTTCACAACCCGACCGTACACCTGCTGACCATGGAACTCATACGGGAGAATCCTACAATATGCCGGAACAAATTCCTTACCGGGAATCCACGCCGTTCTGACATAGGTTCCCATGGTTAAAAAGCAATTGTCAAGATAGACCTTACTTCCACTTACACAATTAAAATACAATGCCGCACACATCAGATGAATATCACTCAATACAATATCCCGTTTTGCTGCGTGCTTTACAAGACGCATATGCCCTTTCAAGCGTTCCCATGCCGAGAGATTTTCCACAAAAAGCAATTCTTCGCTATCCTCCGACACCTCAAATGCCGCATCATATTCGCCACCGACCAGTCTGGTTCCGCAAGCAAGCGAGCAGAACATAAAATCAACTGTTTTTACCGTTTTGGGTATTTTTATTTTTCCGTCAATGTAATATTCCCCGGCACCAAAGAGAATAACCGACTTTCCGCTGTTCATGGCTTTTTGAATTGCTCTTGTAGAATCGGTGACTCCGTCTCCCTTTGCACCAAAATCATCGACAAAGGCATAATCCTCCGGATTTTCACTTCTTTGATTCTTCGGGATGCCTTGCTTGCGAAGCTCCGATGCTTCGGCTTCAAATTGCAGGAAATGTCCCGGATTTTCGTTTGCAAAGGTAATATCGGAATCGGTAAAATAGTATCTTCCGATAAATTGACCGTCAAAAGGCTTAAAACAAATAGCCGGAATATCCCCCGACAAAATACGATTACAAAGCATCGATGATGAGTTTGTAAAGATACCGGCAATTTTTGTTTTAGAAACATCAATCTCATCCAATATCAGATGCGCTGTCCGTTCCACATCCAAGCCATAGTCAAAGCCTTCAATCCCAATGCTTGTAAAGACAGCCTGCGTGGTCGTATTATCAACAAAAATACCGCAGGTGCCTGCTTCGGTACGGATATTGACATTTTCAATTCTTCCGCAGTTGGAGGAGACATATTTTATCCCGATTGCACCCGGATTGTTCCTTCCGCAATCCAGCGTAATATCCTCAATGGTATTCATAAACGCCACATTGGTATACTCATCTTCTCTTTTCTGATACAAAGCATGGTTAACAAAGCTGATTAACGGCTTTTCCTGTCCTTCGCCAAATCCTTGGGAGGCATCTGCCAAACGGATGATAGTATTTTCCTTATCTTCACCGATAAAATGGATATTCCGGTTATTTTCATAATTCGGCACCGAATACCACAACTGCTTCAGATTCTCCAAAGAATAGGTGATGGTATCATGTACCAGATAAGTACCTTTCGGAAAATAAATAATCCGGGAGGCAGGCTCATGCTCGGCAAAGGTAATCACAAGCTTTCCATCCTCCACTCTGCCTCCCTCAATACCGATATAGGCATCTTCCTGCAGGTGATTACTCATAGAAACCAATTTATCATACGTCTTTTGCAGCTCTTCAACCTGATGAATCAGAATATCATCCAGAATCTGAATCAAAATTTTTGTACAATCTGTTTTTCCGGTATTGTCTGCACAATAGGGTGGCTTCGTAACATCAATCACTGCATTACTCATGATTGGATACTTCATAAGAATTCCTTCTTTCATCTTTTAGAATAAAAAATCCAAACAAGGTTCATCCTTGTTTGGATTTCCCCGACGGCGTACAAGGGTACGCCGCGTAGGGGCGGATATCATCCGCCCGCTTGCGGTCTGGACATTTTTAACATCCCCTACCGGTCTTCTAAGTTTACATAGGGTATATGCGTTGCCACATTCTTATACGCCGGACGGATAATCTTTCCGGAGTTAATGATATCCTCAATCCGGTGCGCGCTCCAGCCGGCAATTCTTGCGATTGCAAAAATCGGGGTATAAAGCTCTAACGGCAGATCCAGCATACTATAGATAAATCCGCTATAGAAGTCAACATTTGCGCTGACCGCACGTTGACGTTTTTCGGACAATACCTGGGGCGCTAAGCGTTCCACCAGTTCATAGAGTGCAAATTCCTCCATACGTCCCTTTTCCTCCGCCAACGGACGGACGAACTTTTTTAGCACCTTGGTTCTCGGGTCGGAGAGAGTATAAACTGCGTGACCGATTCCGTAAATCAAGCCGGTATGGTCAAATGCTTCCTTATTGAGAATTTTTCTAAGATATGCCGCAACCTCATTCTCATCCGTCCAGTCGGACACGTTCTTCTTAATATCGTCAAACATTTCGACAACCTTATGATTTGCACCGCCATGACGCGGCCCCTTCAACGAACCAAGCGATGCCGCAATGGTGGAATAGGTATCGGTTCCGGAGGAAGAAACAACGTGGGTGGTAAAGGTTGAGTTATTACCGCCACCATGCTCTGCCTGCATTACCAGACAC
>SVJN01000048.1 GCA_015068965.1 Oscillospiraceae bacterium | reverse complement strand
TCTGTTGGTGACACCTTGGCGGTACTTGCAACCGGTGCTTATAACTATTCTATGGCATCCAATTATAACCGGATTCCTAAACCTGCAGTCGTGGCTGTTTCGGGCGGAAAATCAAGGGTTGTAATCCGTCGGGAAACCTATGAGGACATGATTCGGAATGATATCTGAGAGATATGAAAAACAGGGCTTTGCTATTATAGCAAGGCTTTTTGTTTTTGTGCCGGAATTGTGTAAAAATACTTGCATTTTTATGAGTTTTATGATATAATCATAGTATGGTTTTTTATGTTCAGTTTTATAAAAATTATTGATGAAATTTGAGGAGGTATCCCTCGTATGGCAAAAAAAACAAAGGAAAAGGTCTTTGATTTATCCATTCTGGATAATCAGAAAATTCAGAATGTGGAATTGAGTGCCGAAATGAAAAAGGCATATATCGACTATTCCATGAGTGTTATTGTAAGCCGTGCTTTGCCGGACGTTCGTGACGGTTTAAAGCCGGTTCACCGCAGAATTTTGTATGATATGTTTTTGGAAAATCTGTTCTATGAGAACGATTTCAGAAAATCTGCAACTACTGTTGGTTCGGTGCTCGGTCGGTTTCATCCGCATGGAGACAGTTCTGTTTATGATGCAATGGTTCGTCTGGCACAGAATTTTTCTCTGCGTTATCCGCTTGTTTTAGGTAAAGGTAACTTCGGTTCGGTCGATGGTGACCCTGCCGCTGCATATCGTTATACAGAAGCAAAGATGGCGAAAATTTCTGCTGAAATGCTTGCTGATATCAAAAAAGAAACGGTTGATTTTGTGCCGAACTATGACGATAAGCATTTAGAACCGGATGTTCTGCCGGCAAGATTCCCGAACCTGTTGGTAAACGGTTCTTCGGGTATCGCAGTCGGTATGGCAACCAACATCCCGCCGCATAATCTTTGTGAAGTGATCGATGGTATTGTTGCAACCATTGATGATCCGGAAATCACAATTGAAGAACTGATGAACTACATTCAGGGTCCGGATTTCCCGACTGCCGGTGTTATTATGGGTAAGAGCGGAATTCGTCAGGCCTATACAACCGGACGTGGAAGAATCATTGTCCGTGCAAAAGCTGAAATTGAGGATGAGGGTGGAGCAAACCGCATTGTTGTTACTGAGCTCCCGTATCAGGTTAATAAGCAAAGACTGGCAAAATATATCAACGAAATGGTTCGTGACGGAAAAATTGAGGGGATTTCCCATGTTCGTGATGAATCGGACGAGAATATGCGTCTGATTGTGTACTTAAAACGTGATGCGAACCCGAATGTTGTTTTGAATAACCTCTATAAATTTACACAGATGCAGGAAACCTTTGGTGTGATTATGCTTGCTTTGGTTGATAAGCAACCGAAGATACTGAATCTGCGTGAAATGATTGACTACTATATTGCACATCAGAAGGACGTTATCACTCGTAGAACCAAGCATGATTTAAAAGAAGCGGAAGAACACGCACATCTTTTGGAAGGTTACCGTACTGCGATTGACCATATTGACGAAGTGATTGATTTAATCCGTGCATCCAAAACGATTCCGGAAGCAAAGGAAGCATTGATGAACCGCTTTGCGCTGAGTGAAGTGCAGGCGACCGCAATTGTTCAGATGCAATTAGGACGTTTGTCCGGACTGGAGCGGGATAAGATTGAGGCGGATTATAAAGAAACCATGGAGAAAATTGAATCCTTGCGTGCAATCTTAGCAGACGAGGGAGAAGTCTTGAAGATTGTTAAGGATGACCTGAATGCAATCCGTGAAAAATACGGTGATGAACGCCGGACAGAAATCAGTATGATTTCTACCGACCTGGACATTGACGATTTGATTGATGAAGAACAGGTTGTGATTACTTTAACACATAACGGTTATACCAAGCGTGTACCGACTGATACCTATCATGCACAACGCAGAGGCGGTCGTGGTGTTGCGGGCATGGCAACCAGAGAAGAGGACTTTGTTGAGCACTTGCTGACAACCTCAACCCATGCACAAATGCTGTTCTTTACAACCAAGGGTGTTGTTTATAAGCTCAAAGCATATCAGATTCCGGAGGCAGGACGGCAGGCAAAGGGCATGGCGATTGTCAATCTTCTGCCGCTTGAAAATGATGAAAAGATTACCGCAATGATTTCAGTATCCGAGTTTGAAGAAGGGAAGTATCTGACCTTTATCACTAAACAAGGTACTGTTAAAAAGACAGATTTGATGTCATATTCAAAAATCCGTGCAGGTGGTTTGCGAGCGATTGAACTGGCAGAGGATGACGAATTGATTCAGGTTCAACTGACCGATGGAGAAGAACGTGTGATTATCGGAACACGCAATGGTATGGCAATCTGCTTTGATGAAAAGGATGTCCGTCCGATGGGAAGAACAGCACGTGGTGTTCGTGGTATCCGCTTAAAAGACGGTGACTATGTAATCGGTGCTTGTCTTGCCTCTGAAGATTCCCGGTTACTGGTTGTTACTGAAAACGGTTACGGTAAAAAGACCGAGCTTTCGGAATATAAGGTACAAACTCGTGGCGGTAAGGGTATCTTTACCTATCGTATTACCGAAAAAACCGGTAAGGTTGCGGGCTTGTGCACCATCACTGATGATGAGGATATCATGCTGATTACCTCAGACGGTGTTGTGATTCGTATGGACAGCACAGAAATCAGTACCTTCGGACGTCAGACTCAGGGTGTGCGCATTATGCGTCTGGCAGAAGGTGTATCTTTGGTAAGTATGGCAAAAACCGAACACGAAGAGATAGAAGAAGCTACGGAAGAAGCACCGGAGACAGCAGAAACTGAATCGTAATTCTAAGGAGGCAAAATTATGAAGTTAGCAACCACAACAGCAGATTTCTGGAAATACACAAGCTCTGTAGAAGAGCAAATTACAAAAATTCATGAAGCTGGTTTTCGCTGTATTGATTTGAATTTATACCGTGAAAATACGATGGAATCCTTATATATGCAGGACAACTGGAGGGACTATGTAAACGGTCTGAAAAAACACGCAGAAGGCTTGGGGATGGAGTTTGTGCAGGCACATGCTCCGGACACGAATCCTATCTGCAAGGATGAAAAATGGGAAATGCAGTTAAAGACAACCCTTCGGAGTATTGAGGTTTGTGGCTTGTTGGGAATCCCCAATATTGTGGTTCATTCCGGTTGGGCAGATGGTGTTTCCAAGGAAGAATATTTTGAACAGAACCGGGATTATTACCGTCTGTTGCTTCCGACAGCCGAAGAAAACGGAGTCAATGTTTTGATTGAAAATTCCATGCATGCCAATATGGGAGAAAAATATTTCTTCTTTACCGGAGCGGAAATGCGTGAATTTATTGATTATGTGAATCATCCGCGTCTGCGTGCTTGCTGGGATACCGGTCATGCAAATGCAGAAGGAGATCAATACAGCCACATTATGGAGCTCGGCGATTATCTTTGTGCATTGCACGTGCAGGATAATACCGGTACCAGCGATATGCATATTATGCCTTATTGCGGAACCTTGAATCCGGATGATTTGATGCACGCGCTGATTGATTCGGGATATCAGGGGGTATTCACGTTTGAAGCAGATAATACGTTGCATCTGGCACATGGCTGGCCGATTGGCAGAAGAGAATTCAAAAAAGATAACAGAGCGGCAAACCCGACCATAAAGATTCAGGAAGCAGCAGAAAAACTGCTTTATGAGATAGGTGTTCACATTTTGAGTTCGTATGATTGTTTTGAAGAATAAAGGAGAGAGAAAAATGAAAAAATTAATTTCAATTTTAATGAGTATGATTTTGGCAACATCTGTATTAACAGGCTGTGGCAAAAAGACAACTGAAAAACCGGTAGAAACCAAACAACCGGAAGCAACCCAAGCGGTTCAGGAAGAGAAGAAGGAAGAAGTAGTAACCGATTTGTATGCTGATCCGATTGCATTTACCATTGAAATGGAAGATGGCGGTGTGATGAAGGGTGAGCTTTATCCGCATCTTGCACCGATTACGGTTGAAAATTTTGTAAAGCTTGCAAAGGAAGGCTTCTATACCGGTTTGATTTTCCACAGAGTAATTCCGGGCTTTATGATTCAGGGTGGTGGCTTTGATAAGGATATGAATCAGAAGCCGGCAGATTCTATTAAGGGTGAATTTGCATCCAATGGTGTGGAAAATGAATTAAAGCATACCCGTGGTGTACTGTCAATGGCAAGAACGCAGGTGCCGGATTCTGCATCGAGTCAGTTCTTTATCATGCATGAGGATTCTCCGCACTTGGACGGCGAATATGCGGCTTTTGGTAAGGTAACCGAGGGTTTGGATATTATTGATGAAATTGCAACCACCGAAACGACTTCTGCGGGTATGATGCAGGATATTCCGGTTGAACCGCAGATAATTAAGAGTATTACAATTGCAGAATAAGAGAGGGAAAAGATATGAAAATTACAATTACAATGCGTGATGGCGGTGTGATGAAGGGCGAGCTTTATCCGGAAATTGCACCGATTACGGTAGAGAATTTTGCAAAATTGATTCGGGAAAACTTTTTCTCCGGTCTGATTTTTCATCGTGTGATTGCCGGATTTATGATTCAAGGTGGTGGCTATGATGAGCTGGGCAGACATAAAGAAGCTGATGCAATTAAGGGAGAATTTGATGCAAATGGCGTAAAGAATGAATTAAAGCATACCCGAGGTGTGCTTTCAATGGCAAGAACTTCATTCCCGAATTCTGCGTCGAGTCAGTTCTTTATTATGCATAAGGATGCGCCACATTTAGATGGACAGTATGCCGCATTCGGAAAAATTACTGAGGGCTTGGATGTTGTTGATAAGATTGCAACAACAGCGACGAATTTCTCGGATGAACCGTTAGAGCCGCAGGTGATTGAGTCTATCACAATAGAAGAATAATAAAATATCAGCGGAATAAAGTTAAGAAAATTTTCTGAAATCAAACAGACCGACAGCCAAAAGGTGTCGGTCTGTTTGATAATCGTATGATTTTTTGTTATTATTTTATTCTTGTTTTATTCTTGTTTTAAATCCAATTCTCTTGGTGATACATAAACAGTATTGTAAGAATCGTAAATTACCATGCCGGGCTTTGCTCCATTTGGTTTTTTGACATTCTTTACCGTTGTGTAGTCAACCGATACCTGCGAGGATTCCCGTGCTTTGGAATAGTATGCCGCAAGTGTTGCTGCCTCTAACATCGTTGTTTTCGGAACATCCTTATCAATTCCCAGCTTGATAATAACATGAGAACCGTGAATCTTCTTTGTGTGAAACCAGATATCCTGCTGATTTGCAAAACGCAATGTCAGATAATCGTTTTGCGTGTTGTTTTTACCGACATAGATGTCAAATCCATCACTGCTGATAAAATGCATTGGTTTTGAAGTCGGTTTTACCGGTTTTCCTTTCACAATCTGGCGTTTTACATAGCCTTGTTCAGCTAATTCTGAACGGATTGCATTTAAATCCTCTACTGTTTTACATTGTTCTACTAAAACCAATGTACTTTCCAGATATTCAATATCTGCTTTTGTCATTTCCAGTTGCTTTGCAACCTCAATTTCTGCCGTTTTTGCCTTTTGATAGAGCTTATAAAAATGTTGAGCGTTCTGTGTTGGTGTCCATGCAGGGTTTAAAGAAATGACTATTTTTGGCATTGTATCTTCATAATAATTTTCAACTTCTATCTGTACTTCGCCTTGCATCATCCGATAAAGATTTGCCATTAACAAATCGCCAAAAACCTTATATTGTTCTTTGTTTTCAGCATCCTGCAAGGATTTTATCTGAATGACCATCTTTTTATTCAGACGTTCTAAATTACTGTGCAAAAGCTTTACTAAATCTGCACTTTTTTGCCGCATCCGTTCTGCACTGTCTTTTTTCTGATAAAAATCATCCAGAAGCTTGCTTGATGACTGATAAGGAATCACCTTTGCAAGATTTTCCATCTGTTCGATTCTGATTGCAGAAAAATCAATTACTTTTTCGGTTGTGGCGTCAATCAGCATACAAGGAAATTCTTCAAAATCTGCCTTGCAAACAAACTCTGATAGCTTTGCTTTTTGTGCTTCGTTCAATTCTCCGCACAGATAATCACAACGTCCCAGACAACGATAAACAAGCTCTCGTGCCATCATAGGTGAAATTCCGGAAATTGCTTCCATAATCGCCTTATCCGCTCTTACACCGCTGTGTTCAAAGGAAAGCTTTGCAGATTCCCGTTCGGGGGAGAGATATGCAACCTTTTCTTGTGCAGGCGGCGCGATATAAGTTCCGCCTGGCAGAATCTGGCGTACAGAGCTTAGTGTAAAGTCGATATGCTTTACGGCATCTATGATTCGCTTCTCAGAATCGGTCAGAATTAAATTGGAGTTTCTTCCCATTAATTCTGCGTATAAATGTTTTACCGTTAAATCTCCCAATTCATTATAGGATTCAATATCAAAACGAATCACACGTTCATAATCAACCTGCTCCACCCGAAGAATTTTTCCGGAGGAAAGGTGTTTTCTCAAAAGCATACAGAACATCGGTGGTGTCTGTGGGTTTTTCTTCATGATATCGGTAAAATGTGCCCTTGGGTGTGCTGAATTTGCAGATAAGACTAATTTGTAATGCTCCTGATAGGTGCGTATCTGCAAAAGAATTTCATCCTTTTCTGGTTGGTGGATTTTATCAATTCTGCCATTTGTAAGGCATCTTGAAAATTCTTCTACCAATGCAGCGATTGTAATTGTATCCAGTGCGATTGTCATTACCTCCTTTTATATCATCTTTGTTAGTTTACCATAAATTGCAGAAAAAAACAATCCCTGTATCGAAAAAAAGGTAGACAAAAAAATCTTTTTGTAGTATAATGAAGTTAGAAAAATGTATTGGAGGAAACAACAATGGATAAACAGGTACACGTGATGAATCATCCGCTGATTTCTCATAAGCTTTCAATCATGCGGGACAAAAACACATCGGTAAAGGATTTTCGTGAATGTGCGTACGAAATCGGTTTACTTCTGGGCTATGAAGCAACAAAAGATTTGGGATTAGTCGATTATGAATTAGAAACCCCGCTTACAAAAATGACAGGCAAAAAAATTGAGCGTCAGGTTGCCCTTGTTCCGATTCTTCGTGCCGGACTCGGGATGGTGGATGCAATGCAGGATTTGATTCCTGCTGCTAAGGTTGGACATATCGGTCTTTATCGGAATGAAGAGACCTTACAGCCGGTGGAATACTACTGTAAGCTTCCCACAGATATTTCGGAACGTCAGGTTCTGGTTCTTGACCCGATGCTTGCAACCGGCGGAAGTGCTTCTGCTGCAATTTCGTTTATTAAACAACGTGGTGCAAAGAAGATTAAGCTGGTATGTATCATTGCGGCTCCGCAAGGTGTTGAAGCTGTCAGAGAAGCACATCCGGATGTTGATATTTTCTGTGGTGCAGTGGATGAAGGCTTGAATGAACGTGGATATATTGTTCCGGGACTCGGTGATGCAGGTGACCGTTTGTTTGGTACGTTATAAAGCGCAGAAAGGATGCGAATATTTTGAAACTTTTCTATGAAATTGAAGTCGCAGGCTTAAAAAGAAATCTTGATTTATTCCCGGTTGCAGAGGATACCTCGATTGCCGCTTTCATTTTGTTCGGTGATGTGGAGCTAACAATGGCTTGTGCAAAAGCACTTCTGGCAAAAGCACCGGAATATGATATTCTCATGACTGCTGAAGCAAAAAGTATTCCTTTGATTCACGAAATGGCTCGTCAGAAAGGACAAAATAATTACGTTGTGGCAAGAAAGAAGCCAAAGCTTTATATGGAAAATATTACTACAGTAAACGTGAAATCCATTACAACCGCTTCGGAGCAAACCCTTTGCATTGGCGAAACGGAAAAGAAGCTGATTCGTGGAAAACGTGTGCTGATTGTAGATGATGTCATCAGCACCGGTGATTCACTTCATGCTCTGGAAACCTTGGTGGAAGAGGTGGGCGGAAATGTTGTCGGAAAAATGGCAGTTCTTGCCGAGGGCGATGCAATTAACCGACCGGATATTACAGTTTTAGGTGAGCTTCCTTTGTTCCATGTGGATGGCACGGTGATAAAATAAAAGCATGATGAGCGTATTTTGAATATTCTCAAATCAAAAAAAAGAGGCTGTAGCAAAATGTATCAATATGCACGAACAACAACCGTAGGGGCGACTATCAGTCGCCCGCGGGCGGATAATATCCGCCCCTACAACGGTAAATTATATTTTGATGCATAAAGATTAATTTTGCCACAGCCTCATTTTGCTTTTACGATTCGTTTTCTAACGGCTGAAATTCAGGGCAGGTTAATTCGATATTCTTTTGAATCGGACAAGCCCATCTGACTGCGTTTTTAATAATTTTCTGAACAATCGGGTTCTGGAAAGAGGTGTTTGTTTCATGTCCGGGTTGGAAATAGAAAATTTTTCCGTTTCCACGTTTCCAGGTGCAACCGCTACGGAACACTTCGCCGCCATTGAACCAGCCAAGGAATAATACCTCTTCCGGTTCGGCAATATCAAACGGTTCTCCGTACATTTCTTCCGGGTCTAATACAAAGGTTTCCGGAACTCCTTGGGTAATCGGATGATTCGGCTTAATTGTCCAGATTCTTTCTCTTGCATGGTCGCGCCATTTTAGGTTGCAGGTTGTTCCAAGCATTCGCCTGAAAATTTTGGAATGATGACCGGAATGCAGTACAATCAATCCCATGCCGGAGAGGATAGCTTTTTGTACCCGGTCAACGATTTCATCCGGTACCCGGTCGTGTGCCATATGTCCCCACCAGATTAGAACATCGGTATCTGCAAGGACTTCTTCTGTCAGACCGCATTCGTCATCATCTAAGGTTGCTGTGCGAACTTCTACGTCTGCATCTTTTAAAAATCCTGCGATATATTCGTGTAATCCACCCGGGTAAAGCTCGCAGATTAATGGTGTTTCTTTTTCGTGCTGATTTTCGTTCCAAACAGTAATTTTCATTAAAAATTTTCCTTTCTGTTTTTTTTCTTATCAAAAGTATAGCATATAATCTGATGATAAAATATAATAAATCAAACAAAAAATATTAAAAATTTGTTCTTATTATAATTTGCTTGTCTTTTAGAAAAATTTGTGTTATACTAAACAAAGAAAAATATAATGTGAGGAAACGAAGATGAAAAAAATATCAAGCTTTCAGGCTGACCATACAAAAATCAAGCCGGGAATATATTTGGCAAGAATTGATGGAGATATCAGAACCTATGACCTGCGGACAAGAACACCGAACGCAGGGGATTATATGTCACATCTTACGATGCATAGTGTAGAGCATATGCTTGCAACATTTCTGCGGAATAGTGAAGCGGCTGACCGGGTAATCTATTTCGGCCCGATGGGATGTCAGACCGGATTCTATCTGTTGATGCGAGATACTAATGATGAAGAGGTTATTTCGCTGGTAAAAAAGGTGTTGAAGCAGACGGTAGAGCATACCGGGGATGTGTTTGGTAATACAGTGATTGAATGTGGAAACTATCAGAATCTGAGTATTGAATCAGCAAAGGAAGAGGCTTGGAAATATTTACAGACAATAGAAGATATTTCGGCTGTTGCGCAGTATGAAAATGCAGAATAGGGGGAAGAAAAATGATTGGAATTATCGGAGCAATGGAAAAGGAAACCTCTCAATTAAAGGCAATGCTTTCCGATGCGCATACACAAGTTATCAGCGGAATTGAATTTGTAGACGGAACCTTGTTTTCGCAACGGGTTGTTGTAGCGACCTGCGGTGTGGGGAAGGTGTTTGCGGCAATTTGTGCTGAGGCGATGATTCTGCGTTATGCGCCGGAGCTAATTATTAATACCGGTGTGGCAGGCTCTCTGACATCTGCTTTGGGTATTACAGATATTGCAATTGCAGATGCTGTTGTTCAGCATGATATGGATACAACACCGTTGGGAGATCCGAAAGGACTTTTGTCCGGGATTAATATTGTCAACATTCCGACATCGCAAAAAGCGGTTGATTTATTAAAGAATTGCATTGAAGCTCTGGGAATCCATACCGTAATTGGAAAAATAGCATCAGGGGATCAGTTTGTAGATTCCAGACAAGCAAAAAATAAAATTGCCGAGGAATTTGATGCAATCGCCTGCGAAATGGAAGGTGCAAGTATCGGTCATGTATGCTATGTGAATGGGGTGGATTTTGCGGTTTTGCGTGCAATTTCTGATTCTTTTGATGATGAATCCAGCCTTGATTATGCAAAGTTTGTCACCATAGCTGCAGAGCAGGCAGTCCGTGTTTTGTGTGAGTTTTTAAAAAGCTATTGATAGAACAAAGCGGCTTCGCCGCAACCGCTCCGTAAAATCCCCGTGTACTTTGAACTGATGCAGAGCGGTAAGAAGAAGCATAACGCTTTGTTTCGCCCATGTGCGTTTCCGCTACTAGCGGAAAATCTCGCACGGGCATTCAATTTTTTTACTTTATAGGAACGAAGTTTCCTATAAAGTAAGAACAAAGCGGCTTCGCCACAACCGCTCCGTAAAATCCTCGTGTACTTTGAACTGATACAGAGCGGTAAAAAGAAGCATAACGGTTACTGACGCACAGAAATCTTTGATTTCGTTTTGCGTCGTATGCAACAGCAACCCGACGAGTCACTCTCGCAAAGTCGAGACGACGAGTCGTTGGTTGCAACTGCTTTAGTTTCGCCCATGTGCGTTTCCGCCAATGGCGGAAAATTTCGCACGGGCATTAAATTCTTTTTCCTTTATAGGAATGCAGTTTCCTATAAAGGAAAAATCCCTGATTTTGACCTTTAACAAAATTAGGGATTTTTTTTAGTTGATTATTTCATATAAAATTTGTTTTTTTCGCACATTTTTGATTGTAATTTGTTTAATGCTTCACCGAAATTACTGATTCAAACAAATGCCTGTAATAAAGTTATCGTGCGCGCTTACAGCAGGTTAAATCTTTTGTGATTCTGGCGTATGACATTTTTTGCAGTAAATTTTTTCAATCACCCATTATTAAAAATTTCGTCTTCAGTTATATCCTCAAGAGACAGATTTTTAATCATTCCGTTGTTTGTAAGATTCGTAATAGGCGAGTCAGTATGATTCTCGAGATTGAGATTTTTGATACTCAGGTTATCCACAACACACCCTTTTTCAAAACGCAATGTTTCGATGGGATTCTGATATTCACTACGATGAAGATTTGTTACAGCGAGGTCTTTTATGTGGCATCCGCCTTCTACCCATATCATCGGGAAATGGTAGTTTTTGTCTTCAAAATGAGCTTCCTGACGTGGAAGACGTTTTGATTTTGATGCATAAAGGTTATTTATGGATATGCCGGAGAAATAACCGTCTCCTTCGATATTGTTATAGTGTTTTGTGAAGCCAATACAATATTGATAATATGTTCCGTAAATGTTTGAAATAGATATATTTTCAACCTTGTGAATTGCCGTAAGTAAACGAACTGCACTGTGACAGCCCTCGGCAAAAATTCCGTCAATTTCAATATTTGTAATATCGCCTGATGAACCTTCATGTGCGTTGAGCGCAACAAGATCATCATAAGCCGCACCCTTTATATTTCGGATAACACCGTAATGGCAATTGCCGTCGAGGTGAACCGCATCCATATTAACAATCATAGGAAGCGTACCATCATTAAAATCAAGGTCAATGTTTTCAACGGTAAAATAGGATGCTCTGTCCAGAAGAATAGAGTAATTTACCGGGTCCTTCAAAGTCATATTTGAAAGTCTGAAGTTTCTTACATTATAAAAAAACATTCCGTGACCAAGGTAATTGCCACCTTCAAATTGTTTTGTTATGATTGGATTTGTTTTTTGTTTTTTATTATTGAAATTCCAGATTCCGCCTTCAATTTCAAAATTACAACAAGCATCTTCAGGTTCGGGTGATAAAACATCAACAAAATGCCAGAAATCCCGATAATCCCCCGTAAAGTAGTCGGGCATTCTGTTTGCAGGCTTTTCTACAGTTTTGTTTTGTACCATAAAGCAGTTTGCGTTGTCTGCAAGCTTGATTTCTGCATATCTTGGGAGTTTCAGCTTGAAGTTTGAAGGTATGGTCAACGGCTTTGTGATTAAATAATTCTTTTCAGGCGCAGGGAGTGATACCTCGCATACACCGCTGTCAATCATTTCCTGAATGGCAGGGTAGTCATCGTGAATGCCGTCACCATACAGTTTAAATTTGTTTTCCATATTAATAGCCTCCTCTTATAATAGGTATGTTGTATTTTTATTATAACAAAGTGTACGGTAGAAAACAACACAAATTCGACTAAGAATATGTTAAATTTAATCAAAAAATGGTCGAATTCAACTACATTTGGTTCGTATTCTTGTTGTAATCAATGAAAAATGTTGTTAAAATAAATTATATAGTGAACAAATATGCAAAGAAAGGATGTAGTCAATATGCGTAAATGTGATGTGGCGGCAATTATCTGGCCGGCATTCCAAAAAAATGAACCGCGAGCGAAAATTTTCTGGGAGGAGCGCTACGGGGAATGGCAGACTGTGAAAGAAAGGAGTCCGGGACAACCGCTTTGGGGGTATGTGAATGAAGCAGACCCATATGTTATGGAGATGCAGATTGAAGCGGCAACCAGAAGTGGAGTCAATGTGTTTATTTACGACTGGTACTGGTATGATAACAGACCGTTCCTGGAGCAGTGCTTAAACGACGGATTCTTAAAGGCAAAAAACAACGAAAAGATGAAGTTTTATCTGATGTGGGCAAACCACGATGCATCAGCTCTTTGGGACAAGAGAAATTCAGATGATTTTGATACAATTATCTGGCAGGGATTTCAAAACCGGGAAGAATTTGAAAGGATTGCAGAAAGAATCATTGAAAAATACTTTAAACTTCCGAATTATTATCAGATAGACGGAAAGCCGGTATTTATGATTTATGAGCTGAGAAATCTTATCAAAGGTTTTGGCAGTCTTAAAGCTACAAAAGAAGCACTTGCATGGTTTGACAAAAAGACAAAAGAGGCTGGCTTTAAAGGCGTACATCTTCAGCATATTCGCTATGAGTTTGAACAGCTTGATGAGATTCGCAAAAAAGAAGGCGTTGATATGACGGAAGAACAGATAGCGAAGGAACTCGGCTACAGCAGTATGACTCACTATCAGTTCGTTAATATGTTCTCTATGGAGGATGTGACATACGAGGAGGGCATTGAGCTTGCGAAAAAGGTATGGGATGAAAAGAGTGAGAGCGGAATTACATATTACCCGCACGTTTCTCTGGGGTGGAACAGAAACCCAAGACTTCAGTTCCATGACCCGTTCATTCTGAAAGAAAATACTCCGGAGAGTGTTGAAAAGGCATTCCGTGAGGCAAGGAAATGGGTTGATAAACACCCTGAGCAGGCACCTTTGATTGTTGTGAACAGCTGGAATGAATGGACAGAGGGCAGTTATTTCGAGCCTGATACAATAAACGGCTACGGATTTTTAGATGCTGCCAGAAAAGCCTTCGTTGATGAAGACTAAAATAATGGAAAGTTTTTTCAGTAGCAAAAAGACTTTCTTTCATATATAATAAAAATAAAATAAACGAAAAGAAAGGACGAGAACAATGAAAAAAAGAATCAGCACATTTTTGGCAATGGCACTTTTAACAAGTGTTTTCGGTACGACAAGTATTTCGTATGCAGAAGCAACAGACACCGAGGTTTATACAGAAATTTACAGCATGGATTTTGACAAGCTTTCCGTAACGGCGGAAACAACCGACCAGACAGTTTTACAGGCGGCATATCCCGAAGCAAAGCTTGTTGCCAGTGCGAGCTGGGGTTACGAGGTGGGAAGCAACGAAAACGATTCGAGTGACAAATACCTTTTATTGAAGAACAATGGAGAAAATGGCGGTAGTGCTGCGCTTCAGCTTGGATTTGCAAGTGCACCCTTTGCAAAAAACAGCGGAAAATATAAGCTTTCTTACGATATCAGCTTCCGGGGAGCAGCCGCGAATGGTCCTTACTTCAGATTAAAGACCTTCCATTATGCACCCGCTGGAATTGATAACTGGGGTCCTGTACTTCAGGCAATGTATCCCGAAAACGGAGAGATAAAGGCGACATATTCAACCGCAACAGAGGTAGAAAACTCATGGTTTGTAAATGCCAAGGATGCAGAAAATGCAGTAGCATTTGATGTTCTGACATGGCACAAGGCAGAAGCTATCATTGATACAGATAATTCAAAAATTGATTACTACTATGATGGAAATTATGTAGGAACACAGAGCGGGTCGACCTTCTTGAGCAACATAAATAATGCTACATACTTCCAGCTTACCGTATTCCAGGGGTATCAGGCGTGGGAAGGCGTTTGTTTTGATAATATCTCTATTGCAAAGGCAACCGATGCAGAGGCAGAATTTGTGGCAAATATAGAGACAGAAGACCAATACACAGAAACATACAGCTTGAATTTTGATAAACTCACGGTAGCAGCAGAAACAAATGACCAGACAGCATTTACAGCAGCATATCCGGAAGCAAAGTTTGTTGCAGGTGGTAGCTGGGGTTATGCCGTAAGCGAACATGAAAAAGCATCAGACGATAAATACCTTATGCTACGCGGTACAGCTCAGGGAGATACCAGTACAGCACTTCAGATTGGTTTTGCAAGTGCACCGTTTGCGGCAAACACAGGAAAGTATAAGCTTTCGTATGATATCAACTTAAAGAGCGTGACGGCAAATGGTCCTTACTTCAGATTAAAATCATATCATTATGCTCCGGGTGGAATCGACAACTGGGGGCCTGTATATCAGGCAATCTATCCGGACAGTGCAAACGGAAAGCTGATGGCAACCTATTCCACAGCAACAGCGGTAGAAAGTTCATGGTTTGCAGATGCCAAGGACACAGAAAATGCAGTAGCATTTAATCCTGACACATGGCACAAAGCAGAGGTAATTATTGATACAGATCATGCAAAGGCAGAGTATTACTATGATGGAGAGCTTGTAGGAACACAGAGCGGTTCCTCATTCCTTGCAGGAAATGTAAATATGGCTACATATTTCCAGTTTGGTGTATTCAACGGTTATGATTCCTACGATTTCGTTTGTCTTGACAATATTAAAATTGCAAAGATGACAAAGGCAGGCGAAAAGTTCGGCGTAAGTTCTGTTACAGTTTCAGGCGACAAAAAATCAATCAAGCTTGATGGAACAGGACTTTCAATCATTGAAGGAGCATCTGCTGTAAGCAGTACGACAGGTGATATTATAGCAGCAACAGTAAAAGCAACACAAAACGGAATTAAGGTTGAATTTGCAAATGCTCTTGCAGATAACACAGAATATACTCTTTACTTAGAAAGCGAGGCAGGAACAGTAAGCGGAAGGATTCCGGTTGGAACTCCGACTGAAACACCGGATACCCTTGTTGATAACAAATATTCAAACATTTATACTATGGATTTTGACAAGCTTGCAGTAGTAGAAGAAACAGTAGCCGTTGCACCGGACCAGTCATCATTTACATCAGCATATCCGGAAGCTAAATTTGTTGCAAATACTGATTCATGGCGTTATGCCGTAGTTGCACGCGAATCAGATGCGAATGATAAATACATCACAATGCGAAGCACCGCTCAGCCGGACTCAAGTATGGCACTTCAGCTTAGCTTTGCAAGTGCACCGTTTGCAGCAAACACAGGAACATACAGACTTTCATACGACATAAACCTAAAGAGCGTAGCAGAGTGGGGACCAAACTTTATGTTAAAGTCATATCACTACCCTCCAAGCGGTATAGATCCTTGGGGTCCTGTATATCAGGCAATCTATCCGGACAGTGCAAACGGAAAACTGATGGCAACCTATTCAACAGCAACAGCTGCAGAAAGCTCATATACTGCTGGTGCCAAGGACACAGAAAATGCAGTGGCGTTTAATCCTGATACATGGCACAAAGCAGAAGTAATTATTGATACAGATAATAGTAAGGCAGATTATTATTACGACGGCGAGCTTGTAGGAACACAGAGCGGCGCAACATTCATTTCAACCTTCGTAAACCTTGCTACATATTTCCAGTTCCATGTATGGAACGGCTTCAACTCTTATGATGCAGTTTGCCTTGATAACATCAAGATAGACAAGATAGGTAATGGTACAAGTGTAACAGGCTTCAGCGTAACTGACGCTTATGGTAATGAGCTTGTCGCAGGAAAGACATTTGACAGAACACTCAGTGCAATCAATGTAAAAACAAATGCAGCTCCTACCGAAAGCGAGCTTTCAGCAATCACTCTTACAAAGAACGGCGAAGCAGTAACACCTGTTGTAGCTTATAATGCAGAAAAAGGCTCAATAAAAGTAGAGCTTGATACAATTTTCACGAATGGAAATTACACATTAACAGCTTTAGGAAGCACCTATTCCTTTGCAGTAGTAACTATTGTTGGAAAAACAGAACTTATAGACTTTACACTCGTTGATGAAAACGGCGGCGAAATTATTGAGGGCGATGTTGTAAAGGCAGAAGCAACAATCAAGAACGGTGCAGAGGATGCAACCATTATTATAGCAATTTACAATGATGACAAGTTTACGGCTGTGGACTTTGTAACTACAACAAAGAAGACATTAACAGAAACAATTTCAGTACCATTGACAGTAACAAATGCTGAAAATGTTTTAATTGTAGCATACATCTGGGAAAACTTGTCAAACATAAAACCTATGGAAGAACCCCTTTACTTGTATAACTAAACTAAAATCACGGGGGAAGCTTAAAAATAGTGCAGAACGAATGAAACGAAGTATTGTGCGGTTCTCTGACGCACAATACCTTGCCCGATGGCGTACGCGGGTACGTCGAGAGGTTCGTTGAATTCGTAGTTTGATGGCAGAACAAAGCGGCTTCGCCGCAACCGCTCCATAAAATTATCGTGTACTTTGAACTGTTACAGAGCGGTAAGAAGAAGCATAACGCTTTGTTACGCCCATGTGCGTTTCCGCTATTAGCGGAAAATT
>SVJN01000047.1 GCA_015068965.1 Oscillospiraceae bacterium | reverse complement strand
CGCTCGGGATTCTGAATCATCAGATGCGCATCAAAAAAGAGGTTGCTGTGCGGACGAATCGACTGCATCACAACTGCACCAAAGCTGATGTTCGGCACAAACATACCGTCCATCACATCAATGTGCAACCATTGTGCGCCTGCTTGTTCAACCTCTTGTACCTGTTGTCTTAAAATTCCGAAATCTGCCGCTAAAATTGACGGTGCTAAAATCATATTCTCCCGTTCCTTTCTTTATATAGGGGATGTAACTGTTGCGTGAAACGCATATTGTGTATAAAAATTCATTTTCTTGTAGGGGGCGATGCCCACATCGCCCCGTAATTCGGGCGGATGTGGGCATCCGCCCCTACAATTTTGAATAAAATATACATAAAAATGTTTCACGCAACAGCCCCATCCTTTATTCCCAATCCTTTTTTTGTTTCAACAGCTCATAAAGAGCTTTGTAGCTTTCATATCTGGAAGCCGCAATTTTACCCTGTGCAAGCAATGCCTTGACTGCACAATCCGGCTCGCTGATATGCGAGCAACCCTTAAACCGGCATCCGGTAACCTCCGCAAGCTCCGGGAAATATCCATAAAGCTCCGAAGCCGTGATGCCCTCTGCCTCCAATGAGCTGAAACCCGGCGTATCCAGCACAAAACCGCCGCCCGGCAATTCAAACAGCTCTACGTGCCGGGTGGTATGCTTTCCACGTTGGATTTTATCGCTGACCGCACCGGTTTGGAGCACAGCATCCAGCAAAAGCGTCAGAATGCTTGACTTTCCAACGCCGGAAAGTCCGGTAAAGGCGCTGGTTTTTCCCAGAATCAGCGCTCGTAATTCTGCCACGCCCTCCCCGGTTTTCGCAGAAACCCGCACAACAGGATAGCCTGCCGTGCGGTATATCTTCTCCAGTTCATCTCCGCTGTGCAAATCCTCCTTATTCAGGCAAAGAATCGGTCGGATTCCCTGCTGCTCGGAAAGCACCAGCATTTTATCAATCAAAAACAGGTTCGGTTCGGGCGATGCCGTTGCCGCAACAATCACCAACGTATCAATATTGGCAACACTCGGACGAATCAGCTCGGTTTTCCGGGGTTTTATTGCTACGATATTCCCCTTTTCTCCGTCTGACTCAATCCGGACAACATCCCCAATCATCGGCTTGATTTTCTCCTTGCGGAACACGCCGCGCGCTTTACATTCATACACCGCACCGTCTTCTGCTTTAATATAGTAGAAACCGCCGATTCCCTTTACGATTACTCCTGTCAATAACAAATTACCATCCTCCGTTTTTAAAAGGTTACTACCTTGGTTGTCTGCAGTACGCCGTCAAAATACACCTCTACCGTTGCATCGGTTCTGGATGCAACCGGGATATCCACCTTGCCCTCTGAGGTCTGGTGCTTTTTATCCCAGATAACCTTGCCGTTTGCAACCACCTTGATTTGCACCGTTTCGCCCAAGCTCTCACTGAGCGGAATGGTGAGTGTTTTCTGCTTTAACGGTTCTCCGGTCGGCTTTTGCACCTCCGGAGTCGGCTCGGGTGATGATACCGCCGGAGCTTCGGTCGGTGCAGGGCCTTTGCTTACCACAATCGAAACACTGCTTCCCTTCGGTGCCATGCTCTCCGCCTTGGGGCTTTGTCCGGTTACGGTTCCTGCCTCTTTTTCCGATTCCTCTTCCTTGATATCAGCAGTCAGTCCTGCGGCTTTTAGCATCGACTGTGCCTTCTGCTTGTCATAACCGATGACATAGGGAACGGTTACCGTTTCGCCCGGCTCCTCGGTTTCCTCCAGCACCGGTCCGTCACAAACGTGCAGAACAATGACGGTATCCTCGTTTACCTTGGTATCTGCCTTTGGAGACTGTCCGAATACTTCATCCACGTTATAGGAATTGTTCCGCTCCATCACCTGACGGTATTTGAGCTTTTTCCCGGTCAGAATTTCAATGGCTTCTTCAATATCCTTGCCGACCACCGACGGAACACTGATTTTGCCTTCTTCCTTACCCGAGCTGATGACCACTCTGATTTTGTTCTTCTTGGTAAAATCGTTCGCACCCGGCTCCTGCCTCATGACTCTGCCCTCGGGGACATCCTCAGAAACCTGATAGATTACCTTTTCTTCATCTATGATAAAATCATACTCTACCGCACGCTCCATCGCTTCCTCAAGGGTCAGATTCATCAGATCAGGCACCTGATATTCCTTGGTTCCGCCGGAGAACAGATAATATGCTCCGCACCCTAAAATCAGGGCAAGCACCAAAGAACCAATCAACAAAAACCGTGTGATTTTATCCTCCAGACCGCCGGTATCCTTTCCCTGCCCATCAGCCTTTTCCTTATGCTCCGGCACCTTAGGGGCAAGCAGAGCCTGTATATCCGTTGCCATTTCCATTGCGGACTGGTAGCGGCTATGCTGTTCCTTCGCAATTGCCTTCATTGCAATTTCTGCCACCGCCTGCGGAATATCCGGATTATGAATCTTACAGTTGGGCGGCTCCTGCTCTAACTTCATCACCGCAACCGAGACGGGGTTTTCGCCGTCAAACGGAACTCTGCCTGCAAGCATCTCATAAAAAACAACACCCAACGAATAAACATCCGACTTTTTATCCACATATCCGCCCCGAGCCTGCTCCGGTGAAACATAATGCACCGAGCCCATGACCGAGGTTCCCTTTCCGGCAACCAATGTGTCTGAGGTGGTGGTTCTTGCAATGCCGAAATCTGCCACCTTCAGGGTTCCGTCCTTGGTTAAGAGGATGTTATGCGGCTTGATATCCCGGTGGATAACTCCGTTTGCGTGTGCACATTCCAACGCCGCCGCAATCTGGATTGCAAAATCACAAGCCTCCTGCCAGTCCAGAGCGCCCTTCTTTTTTATGTACTCCTTGAGTGTCATTCCCTCGACCAATTCCATAACAATATAACGGAGGGAATCCACCTCACCAACATCATATATCGAGACAATATTATGATGCGACAGACTTGCCGCCGCTCTTGCCTCGGCATCAAATTTTTCCAAAGCCTCCGGATCATCCGTCAAAGAATCCCGGATGATTTTTACTGCTACCTTCCGGTCTAAAAATCTGCAATGTGCCTTGAACACGGTTGCCATACCGCCGGAGCCGATGACCTCCAAAAGCTCATACCGTCCGCCAAGCACCTTTCCGATTAAACTTTCCCCATTCATGCTTTTGTCACCTCTTTTTGAAATGTCACAACTGTAATATTATCCGGTCCGCCCTTTTTATTTGCCAGAGCAACCAGGTTTTCTGCCGCAACCTGCAAATCCTCCTCTGCAGTTACAAGCTCGAATATCTGCTCATCCGAAACAACATTGGACAAGCCGTCGCTACACAATAAAACGGTTTCTCCATGATATGCACGGATTTCAACATCAACCTGAATCACCGGCTCTGCACCGATTGCCCGGGTAATATAATGCTTATTCGGATGGTTTTGCGCATCCTCCGGCGTGATTTCTCCACGGTTTAAAAGCTCCTGCACATAGGAATGGTCCTGTGTAATCTGCGAAATAGCATCTCCAATCAGGTAGCTTCTGCTATCGCCGACATGGACCGTAATCAGCTTATTCCGGTAAATCAGCGCAAGGGTTGCAGTCGTTCCCATTCCGGAGGTCTCCTCTGCTTGCGATGCGTTATGATAAACCATATCATTTGCCGCAACAAAGGCATTGCGAATCATTTCACTCAGCTCGACATAGTCCATTTCGATGTCGAATTCGCTCACCAACCAATCCTTGACCGTTTTGGTTGCCAAAGCACTTGCAACCTCGCCTGCCAAATGACCGCCCATACCGTCGGCAACCATTCCTCCAAGCAGATTTTCATTCCGATAAACAAAGTAGCTGTCCTCATTCAACTGTCTGTGACGTCCGACGTCCGTCACCGCTCCGATTCTCATTTCTACCACCTCTCTTATCCTCTTACGCCTCTTCCATCGACTGCTTACGAAGCTGTCCGCAGGAGGCACTGATATCGCTTCCCAATTCACGCCGTACCGTTGCGTTCATGCCTAAGTCTGTTAAAAGCTTCTGGAACCGGCGGATTTCCTGCTCCGTTCCTTTTTGGTAATTGCGTTCCTTGACGGGATTGACCGGAATCAGATTGATATGACAAAGCATTCCGCGCAATCGCTGTGCAAGCTCCCTTGCATCCCGGTCCCGGTCATTGACACCGTGAATCAGGGCATATTCAAAGCTGATTCTTCTGCCGGTTTTTTCTAAATAGTCCCGGCACGCCGCAAGCAGCTCCTCCACCGGATATTTCTGATTGACCGGCATCATGCTGTTGCGGATTTCGTTGTTTGGTGCGTGCAGAGAAACCGACAAGGTAATCGGGAAATCCTCCTCTGCAAGCTGTCTGATTTTATCTACAAGACCGCAGGTGGAAAGGGAAATATGCCGATAGCCGATTCCCAACCCCTCCGGATGATTGACGTTTTTCAAAAAACGAACCACATTTTCGTAGTTGTCAAGCGGTTCTCCGATGCCCATCATGACAACATTGCTGATTCGCTCGCCCAAATCCTTCTGGGCAAAAATAATCTGATTGATAATCTCCCCGGTTGTCAGATTCCGAAGCCTTCCGCCAATGGTGGAGGCACAGAAATTGCATCCCATCCGGCATCCGACCTGAGAGGAAATGCAAATCGAAAGTCCGTGCTTATAACGCATGACAACACTCTCAATGCAGTTGCCGTCCTCCAGTTCAAACAGATACTTTACTGTACCGTCGATTTCAGACACCAGCTTTTTCCGTATTTTCAAGGTCGATACAAAACAAACCTGCTCTAACCTTTCCCGGGTTTGTTTGGAGAGATTGGTCATTTCAGAAAAGTGCTCCACCCCTTTATATAACCAGGAGAAAATCTGCTTTGCACGGAATTTTGGCTCGCCCTGCTCTGTTAGAAAGGTCTGTAGCTCGTGATATTCCAAATCCTTTAAATCAATCACACTCCCACCCCTTTTCTTAGCTTGGCAATAAAAAATCCGTCGGTTTCATCCACATTCGGATATAAGGTCAGATATCCGCTTGCTGCCGTTTCTTTTTGTAATTTCTCCGGCAAAATTTCAGTAAAATCCACCGCTGAAAACTCCGGATGCTTTTTTAAAAATGCTTCTATTAATAACTCATTTTCTGCCGGCTCTACGGTGCAGGTGCTATAGACCAGCTCACCGCCCGGCTTTAAATAATCGGCGGCATTTTCTAAAATCTGCATCTGAATTGCCGATAAGTCATCCGCCTGGGTTTTATTCCATTTTATGTCCGGCTTTCTGCGGATAATGCCCAGGCCACTGCAGGGAACATCCGCTAAAATTTTATCTGCCGTCTGAGAAAGCGCGGCATCATACAACGATGCGTCCTTCTCCTCTGCCGTTATCATATCAATTCCGAGCCGGCTTGCATTCTGGCGAATCAGCTCGATTTTATGTGCATGAATATCAAATGCACGGATGCTTCCACGGTTTTGCATCAGCTGTGCGATATGTGTGGTTTTTCCACCGGGTGCGGCACACATATCATAAACAACCTCGCCCGGTTCCGGCTTTAACACGCAGGATGCAAGCATCGCACCGATATCCTGCGCCGTTACCAGACCTTCCCGGAACACATCAGAATGTGCCAGGTCAAAGCCGTCACAAAGGATTGCATCGGCACATAGCCCGGATGCTCGTGCGGATTCTATTTTTTTCATCAGGCTTTCCCGGTCGGTTTTTAAGGTGTTGACACGAAGACAAAGCTCCGGCTCCCGGTTTCCGGCATCCAATAAGGCTTCACAAAAATCCTTGCCAAACTGCGAAATCCACCGCTCCACCAACCACTCCGGATAGGAATACTGCACCGATAAACGTGCGATTGTCTCCTCCGGAAACACAAGCTTCTCCCGCTCCCGGAGGACCGCACGCAACAGACCGTTGACATAGCCTGCACTTGCAGAATGTCCGTACCGTTTTGCCATGCGGACACTTTCATTCACCGCCGCAGAGTCCGGAATTTTGTCCAGGTACAAAAGCTGATAAATTCCCAGCCGCAGAATCATTAAAATATATTTTGAAATCTTTTTCAATTTGATACGGGAATATCTTGTAATCAGATAATCCAAGGTCAGCCGGTAACGCACCACACCATACACCAATCCGGTGAAAAAGGCTCTGTCCACCGAGGAAAGTCCCGGATTCTGTGCTAAACAATGCTTTACCGCAAGATTTGCATAGGCACCCTCATATTCAATTTGATAAAGTGTCTGCATCGCTAAAACACGTGCCGTCTCTGCCATGATATCCCCATCCTGTCATTTTTAGTCGTCCCGTCTGTTATTTAAAATCAGCAACAGACGCAAAAGCTGTAATGCGGTCGATGCAACTGCCGCAACATAGGTCATTGCCGCCGCACGCAGGACCTTGCCTGCCTTTTTGACCTCATCCGGTGCCAGCATTCCGGTCGAATCCAGAACCTCCAGCGCACGGTTGCTTGCATTAAACTCTACCGGTAAGGTAATCAACTGGAATGCAAGCACCGAGGAAAAGAGAATCACCCCTGCATAGGCAAGCCCCAAAGAGCCGAGCAACAAACCGATAAAAAACAAAGGCATCGAAAGGGAAGAACCGATATTGACAACCGGAATAATCGCATTCCGAAGCTTAATCGGCTTATAGCCCATTGCGTGCTGTACTGCATGACCTGCTTCATGCGCCGCAACCCCGACTGCAGCAACCGAATCCGAGGAATAGGTCGCATCCGACAAACGGATGACATGATCACGCGGGTCAAAATGGTCGGTCAGCTCCCCGGCAACGTGTTCAATCCGGATATATTGCAGACCGTTGCGGTCAAGAATCTGACGTGCGGCATCCCTGCCCGTCATTCCCCGCATATTGGACACATTCCGATACTTTGCAAACGTCGTTTTGACACCGAAGGATGCAAACATTGAAAGTGCAAACGCAATCAATACCAATACATAAGTGGAATCCCAATAAAACATTTTATTTCCTCCTATTCCAGTACAGTACCGATTTCCACCGAATGCCCTCTCAGATAATCGTCCGGGTGCATCCGCTTACTGCCGGCAAACTGTACCTCCTGCAAATATAGACTTCCTGTTTTACAAGCTACCTTCAATCCCTTTTTCTCTGTATGGCAAAGAATTTTGCCCGGGGTATCCTCCCCATATTCCGAGCAGATTTTTGCCCGGTAAATTTTTAAAACCTCTCCCTGATAGTTGGTATATGCCACCGGCCAGGAGTTCATGCCGCAAATCCACTTGGAAACTGCCTTTGCCGGCTGATTCCAGTCAATTTTTCCCATCTCCTTGGTAATCATCGGGGCATGGGTTGCCTTGTCATGCTCCTGCGCAACCGGCACAATCGAATCAAGCGTATGGATGGTTTCTACCAATAATTTACCGCCCTCCTCTGCCATGCGGTCAAACAGCTCCTCCGAGGTTTCATATTCCCCGATTGCAAACCGCTTCTGCAGAAGAATATCGCCGGTGTCCATTCCGGCATCCATCCGCATGGTGGTAATCCCGGTTTCCTCGTCACCGTTTAACACCGCCCATTGAATCGGAGCCGCGCCCCGGTATTTCGGCAACAACGAAACGTGCAGATTGATACATCCCTTTTCGGGTGCCTCCAGCACATATTCCGGCAGAATTTTTCCATATGCCACCACGACAATCAAATCCGGCTTCAATTCCTCTAATACCGGCTTTAATTCACCGTTTTTCAAGCCTTCCGGCTGATAGACCGGAATCGAGTTTTCCTCCGCTAAAACCTTTACCTCCGGAGGGGTGAGCTTATGCCCTCTTCCCCGTGGCTTATCCGGTTGTGTAACCGCTCCGACCACCGAAAGTCCTGCATCGAGCAAGGCTCCGAGTGCAGAAGCCGCAATGTCCGGTGTTCCCATAAACAGTATTCGCAAATTACGACACCTCATTCATTCTCTATAAATTTTGTAACCCGGTCTAAGAAGAGCTTTCCCTCTAAATGCTCTATTTCATGACAGAATGCTCTTGCCAAAAGCTCCTCGCCCGTAATGAAAAAGGTGTTTCCGCTTCTGTCCTGCGCTTCGACCGTAACCTGATTCGGACGCTCCACCTCACCGAACACGCCCGGAACACTCAAACAGCCTTCCGGTCCGTTTTGTGTGCCGGAGGCTTCCACGATTTTCGGATTTACCAGCTCAATCAGACCTTCTCCGACATCAATGACTACCACTCTTTTTAAAATTCCGACCTGCGGTGCCGCTAAGCCCACACCCTCATACTTTTTCATGGTATCATACATATCATCCAATAAGATTGCAAGCTTTTTGTCGAATGCAACAACCTCCTTGCAGGGCTTGTATAATACCTCGTCGTCTTTTTTGCGAATCTCTCTGATTGCCATTTCTTTTCCCTTTCTTTCTTTACACACCGTTCGGATTCTTGTCAATGATAACCGAAATCCGGGCGTATAATTTATTCTTCCAAAATGCCTCCTCCGCCTGCACCAGCACAGGATTTAAGTGTCCGGCATTTTCACATTTAATCAGAATCTGCCAACGGTATTTATCGTTGATTTTGGAAACTGCCGCCGGGGCAGGCCCTAAAATCTGCAAGGAAAGTGCTTCCTTTGCACCCTCTAAATGCCTGGCAAAATACCGTGCCGCCTGCGGTACTAAGGTTTCCCCCGCACCGACAAACATAATTCTTACCATCTGGCAAAACGGCGGATAGTGTAGCGCTCTTCTGACTGCAATTTCATGCTTGTAAAAGGTCTGGTAATCATGCGCCTGCATAAAGGTCAACGCCTCATGCTCCGGCGTATAGGTCTGCACAATCGCACGTCCCGGCTTTTTGGCACGTCCTGCACGCCCGGTCACCTGCTCTAATACAGAAAAGCTCCGCTCACCGCTTCGGTAGTCGTTTAAATTCAGCATCACATCTGCCGAAACCACGCCCACCAAGGTAACATTGTCAAAATCCAGTCCCTTTGTCACCATCTGGGTTCCGATTAAAATATCTATTTTTTCTTCTTCAAATTGCTTTAATATCTGTTCATGCCCGAACTTTCCGCTTGTTGTGTCCACGTCCATCCGGATGGTGGTTGCACCGGGGAACAGCTCGTGCACCTCTTCTTCTACCTTCTGCGTGCCTCCGCCAAAATAACGGATTGCCTTACTGCCGCACTGCGGACAGGTTTTTGGATTTTTGATGGTATGGCCGCAATAATGACACCGCATACTTTCGCTGAATTTATGATAGGTCATGGAAATACTACAATGCGGACATCTGACCACATACCCACAGCTCCGGCAGGATACAAAGGTGGAAAAGCCCCGACGGTTCAAAAAGAGAATCGTCTGCTCGCCACGTGCAAGATTCTCCCGGATTTCCTCGGTCAGCCTCCGGCTGAACACCGTCCGGTTTCCGGCTTCCAATTCTGCACGCATATCAATAATCTCCACCGGCGGCATTGGTCGCTGATGCACACGGTTTTTTAATTCCAGCAGGGTATACTCCCCGTTGTTTGCCTGATGATAATGGCTGACCGACGGTGTCGCCGATGCTAACAAAAGGGTTGCACCGTTTTGCTCTGCCCGGATTCTTGCGACCTCATGCGTTTCATAACGGGGTGCCGTTTCCGATTTATAGGTCTGCTCATGCTCTTCATCCAAAATGATGATACCGATATCGGAAAAAGGTGCAAATACTGCAGAACGTGCGCCGATTACAATCGACTTTTCACCGTCACGCATTTTCCGCCATTCGTCATACCGTTCTCCCAAGGACAAGCGACTGTGAAAAACCGCCACCTGCTCTCCGAACCGGGCAATGAACCGATTGACCATTTGCGGTGTCAAGGAAATTTCCGGCACCAGCAAAATTGCCTGCCGTCCCATTTTTAACACCTCGGCAATCGCACGCATAAAGACCTCGGTTTTTCCGCTTCCGGTTACACCGTGGAGTAAAAAACCGTTGTATCCGCCCCGATTCACCGATTGGCAGATTGCCTCTGCCGCCGCTTCCTGCTCCTCGGTCAGCGCCGGAGGTGTTGTCCGGGGAATGTGTTTTCCGGCATAAGGGTCCCGATAAACGGGCATTTCCTGAATGCTCAGATACCCCTTTTCCTCCAATGCACGGATTGCACCTGCGCTTCCCTCTGCAAAATGTGCCAGGTCTGCCGTTGAAATCACGCCGCTGCAGCTTGCTAAAATTTCCAGCACTCTTGCCTGCGCCGTTGCTCTTTTTTTCCGGAGTGTCTCGGCAAGCTCTTCTGCCTCCTCCGGCTCAACCAGAAGCTCTGCAATCCGTACTGTCTTTTCCTTTACCCTGCATTGCTCCCGGAATTCCTGTACCAGAGCTCCGTCCTGATACAATGCCGAAAGCTGAGGGCGGATGGACACATCAAAGAACTGCATCAGCGCAGTTACCTCCATTGCTCCACCGTTTTCCTCCAGGATGGTACAGATTTTTTGCCGGAGCGCAGATTTTGTTTCCGGCTTCTGCTTAAGGATTACCCACTCCTCAGGCTTATGCTCAATTCCGACCGGAACAACGGTATGTACCACATCCCAGAAGCTGCACAGATATCGCTCCCGCATCAGAATAATCAGCTCTGCCATCCTCTCATCAAACGCACGTTCCTCCGAAACCGAAAGAATGTCCTTGATTCCACGCGCATCACTCTTTTGCTTGATACGCATGATGTAGGCTTCCTTTTGCTGATTACCTTTTCCGAACGGGACCTGCACACAGCTTCCGACCGTCACCTTTTCTTCCAGCTTTTCCGGAATCCGGTAATCATACAGCTTATCTACCTCTTTGGCATTGTGATGAATCACAACCTCTGCAAACACAATTTTCCTCCATTTGCGAACTCTTTATTCTTCGTTTGCTTCCGCTTCGCTGATTAAATCCTCTGCAGTTTCCACATCGTCTAAGCAAACTGCATCGTCCTTGATATTTTCGGTGTAGTAGGTATCCTCATTGTAGCAACGCTCTCTGCGGATATAGCCGACCTTTCCGGATGCAATTTCCTCAACTGCAACAGAAACGGATTTCTTTGCCTCGCTCGGGCTTACGCCTTCATGCTTTTCGCCAATCATTCTTGCTCTTTTTGCCGCCATTGTTACTAAGGTGTAACGGCTGTCCACACATTTGGATAAGGTTGTAATTCCCGGTTTTGTCATCATAATTTTTTTCTCCTTTTATATTAATATTTTTCCTTTAACAAACGTTCTATGATTTCCACATCAGCGGTGCGCTTGCGGATAATCTGTATGACTGCTTCAATGCAGGCTTCCAGATCGTCATTGACGACCACCTCTGTATATTTTGCCGCCTGCTCCATCTCCCATGCGGCGGCATCGAGTCGTTCTCTGACCTGCTCAGGCGTTTCTCTGCCCCGCTCGTCTAAGCGTTTTTTCAGCTCCTGCATTGACGGCGGGAGTATAAATATCAGCACTGTTTCGGGGAGCATTTCCTTTACCTTCAACGCCCCCTGCGGTTCAATCTCCAGCAACACATTTTTGCCTGCGGCGAGCATATCCTCTACCGCACGTTTGGGCGTTCCGTAAAAATTCTGATTGTAAACCGCCCACTCCAGCACCTCGTCCTCGTCAATCATCTGCTGGAACTTTTCCCGGCTGACAAAGTAATAGGTCACGCCGTCCACCTCGTTATTTCTGCGGTCACGGGTGGTTGCGGAAATGGAAAGAAAAATCGGTTCCCGCTTTAAAAGCTCGTTACAGACCGTTCCCTTTCCGGTTCCGGACGGACCGGAAATCACAAATAAGGTTCCTTTACTCATCTAAAATCCCCTCCGTTCCTTCCTCTGCCTCCTGCAGACGGTGTGCCACCGTTTCGGGCTGAACCGCCGAAAGAATGACGTGTGAGCTGTCAGTTACCAGCACCGCACGGGTTCTTCTTCCGTAGGTTGCATTAATCAGGAGACCTTTGTCCTCTGCTTCTCTGACAATTCTCTTAATCGGTGCCGACTCGGGACTGACAATTGCAATCAGCCGGTTTGCGGCGACCATGTTTCCAAATCCGATATTGATTAATTTCATGCAAGCTGCCCTCCTATTCAATATTCTGAATCTGTTCCCGGAGCTTTTCAATTTCGCCCTTTAAGGTTACAACAAGCTTTGCAATTTCGATATCGTTTGCTTTGGAGCCGGTGGTATTTACTTCACGGTTAATTTCCTGAATCAGAAAATCCAGCTTTCTGCCGGCAGGCTCATCCGCCTCTAAGATATGATAAAACTCATCAAAATGACTTGCAAGCCGCACCATTTCTTCATTGACGGCAATCTTATCTGCAAAAATTGCAACCTCGGTTAAAAGACGTGCCTCGTCTACCTCTCTGTCCTCCAAAACCTCCTGGATTTTTGCACGCAGGCGGTTCTGGTATTCCAAAACCGTTTCCGGAGAACGCTCGTCAATTCTTGCGGCAAGTGTTTTCATGTACGCAATCCGCTCCACAAGGTCCTGACGAATCCGCTCGCCCTCCCGCTCACGCATTGCAACAAACACATCTACTGCCGGCTCTAACACCGACTTTACCTGCTCCCAAAGCTCCTCCTCGTCCTCTTCCTTTCTCTGCAGTTCAAAAATATCACTGTATCGGGCAACACTGCCGACCGTAATATCATCGGTCAGGGATAACGAATCCCGGAGTGTATGTAGGGCATTCAGATAGCTTTGTGCCAGCTCTAAATTGACGCTGATTTCTTTATCCGCCGTTCCGAAATGCTCAATCGAAATAAAAATATCTACCTTACCGCGTGCCACACGGTCTGCAACAAATTTCCGGATACGGTCCTCCAAAAATCCGTAATAACGCGGCACCTTGATGGAGTAATCCGAATACCGGTGATTCACCGATTTGATTTCTGCCGAAATCTTTTTACCCTCTACCACAGTTTCCTGTCTGCCGTAGCCGGTCATGCTTTTTATCACAATCTTCACCTGCTCCCAAGTTTTATGTTTTATCGTATAGTACACCTAATTATACTTATCTTATATTATACCACAAAACTTTCAAAAAAAATATATATTTTGTGAATTTTTATAAAATTTTTATAGATTTTTTTTCTTCTGATGCAAAAAACTGACGACAACGTGCATTTTTCCTTTGTTTTTTGGAAATTTTTTGAGGATTTTTCCTGCAAAAAGGTATTTACAAACCCGGCAAAAAAATGTATAATAAATACAAATCTATACAAAAGGAAGAAAATCAGATGGAACACATTTACGAAGATATCCGTCGGGCAAAAAGAATTGTCATCAAGGTCGGCACCTCAACGCTTACCTACTCGACCGGAAAAATGAATTTACAGATTATTGATAAGCTCGCAAGAGTTTTGTCCGATTTGAGAAATCAGGGAAAGGAAATCGTCCTGGTCTCCTCGGGTGCAATCGGGATTGCAGTCGGCAAGCTCGGACTTTCGGAAAAGCCGAAGGAAACTGCAAAAAAGCAGGCAGTTGCGGCTGTGGGACAATGTGAGCTGATGTATCTTTACGACAAGCTTTTTTCAGAATATAACAATACCGTCGCACAAATTCTCTTAACCGCAGAGGATATTGATGTTCCCCGTCGGAAGCGGAATATGCAGAACACCATCTATCAGCTTTTAGAAATGGGAATCATCCCGATTGTGAATGAAAATGACACCATTTCCACCGCAGAAATCGAAATCGGTGATAACGACAACCTCTCTGCAATGGTTGCCGAAATGATAGATGCCGATTTGTTGATTCTCTTTTCCGACATTGACGGACTCTATGACAGCGATCCGCACACCAACCCCAACGCAAAAAAGCTGGATGTTGTGTTTGATATCGAAAAAATCCAGAGTCTTGCAGGCGGTGCCGGCAGTAAGCAGGGAACCGGCGGTATGATTACCAAGCTGCAGGCGGCAAAGCGTGTCACCCGTGAGGGAATGCATATGTTCATTGCAAACGGAAACAATATTTCTGCAATCTATGATATTTTAGACGGAAAGCCGGTCGGCACCTTGTTTGTGTCGAAAAACTTTTCCGAAAAGGAGGTTCATGCAGAATGACCGAAGAGCTGCTCCAAAAAGGACACCTTGCAAAAGAGGCAAGCCGGAAGCTTGCCTGCATTGATACGCAGACAAAAAACAATGCACTCCTAAAAATCGCAGAGGCATTGATTTTGCATACAGAAAAAATCCTCTCTGCCAATGCCCTGGATTTACAAGCGGCAGAAGAAAAGGGCACCCGCCCGGCAATGCTGGACCGTTTAAAGCTCACACCTGAACGGATTCTTGCTATGGCAGACGGGGTAAAAAAGGTAGTTGCGTTACCCGACCCGATTGGAGAAATCACCAAAGCCTGGGACCGTCCCAACGGTCTGAAGCTTTCCTCGGTGCGGGTTCCGATTGGGGTGATTGCCATTATCTACGAGGCACGCCCGAATGTGACGGTAGATGCGGCGGCACTCTGTTTAAAAAGCGGAAATGTCACCCTGCTTCGTGGCGGAAGTGAGGCAATTCATTCCAATATTGCACTCATGGAAATCATGCAGGAGGCGGCATATGCAGCAGGCATTCCGGAGGGGAGTCTCAACCTGATTGCCGATACCGCACGGGAAACTGCGGTTGAATTGATGAAATTAAACGGAATTGTGGATTTGTTAATCCCACGCGGCGGTGCAAAGCTGATTCAGTCGGTTGTGCAGAACGCTACCGTTCCGATTATCGAAACAGCGGCAGGAAACTGCCACGTTTATGTGGACAGTCCTTGTGATACCGACATGGCAGTTTCGATTGTCACCAACGCAAAGGTGCAACGTCCGTCGGTTTGCAATGCCGCAGAAACACTTCTGATTCACAAGGAGATTGCACCGGTGTTTCTGCCCGAAATTACAAAGGTTCTAAGAGAGAAAAAGGTAGAGCTTCGCGGTTGTCCGCTCTGCCGTAGTATCATTCCCAATATCTTTCCTGCAACCGAGGACGATTGGGAAACAGAATATAACGACTATATTCTTGCTGTAAAAATTGTGGAGAATGTTTCGGATGCGATTGCACATATCAACCGCTACAACACCGGACATTCCGAAGCAATTATTACCACCGACGACACACACGCAGAACAGTTTTTAAACGAGGTCGATGCAGCGGCGGTCTATGTCAACGCCTCTACCCGGTTTACCGACGGCTTTGAATTCGGCTTTGGTGCGGAAATCGGTATCAGTACACAAAAAATTCATGCACGGGGACCAATGGGCTTAGAGCAGTTGACCTCGGTAAAATATCTGGTTCGCGGTACCGGACAGGTTCGAGGCTAAAGGAGAAACTATGCAATATCTTACACAGCTTTTCCGGATTCTTCTCATCAGCTTTCTGGGTGAAATGCTCGCAAGAGTAATTCCCTTTCCGATGCCGGCAAGTGTTTACGGCATTGTGCTGATGCTGATTTGTTTAAAGACCGGAATCATCAAGCTTCATCAGGTAGAAAAAACTGCAGATTTTTTATTGGAAATCATGCCGGTTCTGTTTGTGCCGGCAGGGGTGGGATTGCTCACCGTAACCGATGCACTATTTTCCAATCTGCTCCCCTTTTTGGTTATCACACTTGCCACAACGGTGTTTGTGATGGCGGTGACCGGAACGGTTGCACAGCTTTTGCTCTCCCGGAGCAGAAAGGGGGATTCCGATGCTCAATGAAAGTTTGTTCTTCGGCTTTGCGGCAAGCTTAGGTGCGTATCTTCTTGGGATTCAGATTAAGAAACGTACCGGAATTTCCTGGCTGAATCCGCTTTTAACCTCGGTGGTTCTGCTGATTGCAGTTCTGGTTTTGTTCCGGATTCCGTTTGCAGATTATTCTGCCGGTGCCGGGTATCTGAGCTATTTTTTAACTCCGGCAACGGTCTGCCTTGCGATTCCGCTTTACCGGCAGTTCTCGCTGCTAAAAAAATATCCGCTTGCCATTCTCGGCTCGATTACGGCAGGTGTACTTGCTTCTATGGGCAGTATTTTCCTGCTTTGCGTGTTGTTCGGAAGTGATATGCCGTTTTTTATCAGTATGCTTCCGAAATCCATTACGACGGCAATCGGAATGGGGATTGCAGAGGAATTGGGCGGAATTCCCGAAATTTCGGTGGCTTCGATTGTGCTGACCGGAATTTTCGGAAACATCATCGGGGTTGGTGTCTGCAAGCTTTTCAAAATCAAAGAGCCGATGGCGGTCGGGCTGGCACTTGGCACAGCATCGCACGCAATCGGCACTGCAAAGGCGTTGGAATTGGGTGAGGTCGAAAGTGCAATGAGCAGTCTTTCGATTACGGTGGCAGGTCTGATTACTGTCCTGCTTTCCTCCCTCTTTGTATCGGGTTATCCGTTATGAGAAGCATCCAACTCCGGAATATATAATTTTTTTATCGCGACATGAATCTTACGGGCATTGACAGAGGTATTCTCTTCGATGCCCTTTTGAATTGCCGTCTGAATCTTTCTGGCAACCCGGATAATATCACAGCCATAAACCAAGGTCACCGCCACATCCAGATGAACGCCATGTGCAGACGGGCGTACCTCTACCCGGTTCACCTTATAGGTTTCGGGAATCCGCATTGCCTCATATCCTGCAATGGCACGAATGACGTTATCTGAGATGGTGTATTCGCCCATATAGCTGAAGCTCGGACGGACAATGGAGCGTTCACTCTCGTCCACCGTTCCCCTTCCGAAGCTGTTTTTTAACCGTTCCCACGGGTGCAGAAAATAACCGGAAAAGTCCTTTTTGATTTCAAAGACCGGTACCGGAATAACGTGCTTTCCTTCTTCTGTCCGCATCCGGTTTGCAAGTGCAATCTCCTCGGCGGTTGCAACCTCCTCGATGTGAATGAAGGATGCAACCTTCCCAAGCTCCAACTGGGATGCAATCCGTTCCACCATCGCCTCCGAGGTTCCTAAAATCAGAATCCGCTCCAGCTGATGTGCTTTGATTGCATCCGCCACCTCACGGCAATGCGTTTTGTCCACAAACAAGGCACACCGAACCGAGGCAAGCCTGGTTGCCTCACGTTTTCCCGACCTTCCTGCAATGACCTTATTTTTTGAAATCAATAAACCGTCGTCAATCATGGCGTCTGCCTGAACACGTTGTGCCAGCATCACCGAACGGTAGCTTTTTCCGGTGCCGCTTGCACCGACAAATCCGATTATTTCCATCGTATCATCCTCCGAAAAAAGAGCTGTTTTTGAAG
>SVJN01000046.1 GCA_015068965.1 Oscillospiraceae bacterium | reverse complement strand
AAAGCTTTATCCGAATGTTTCCTTTTTCTTGAGCCACAATCAGGGAACCTGGGAGGAATTCGATTTTATTATTTCGGATGAGCCTGCCTCCGGAAAATATTATGAAAAAAGAATTCTGGTTTCGGAAGCCTTTCTGATTGCTATGCACCGGGAACATCCGCTTGCAGAAAAAGAGCATTTCTCATTATCCGATTTGAAAAACGACCGTTTCATCACCATGCAGGAGCCTTGCAGTTTGCACCGGATGACCGTACAAAGCTGTAGAAATGCCGGATTTGAACCAAACATCACCATTCAGAGCGATGATCCCTTCTATATCCGAAAATATGTAGAGCTTGGCTTAGGTGTTGCACTTGTTCCGTCAGTCTCCTGGCAGGGAACCTTTTCTGATACTGTGATACTGAAGAAAATCGATGGAATACACCGGCACACTTATCTGTATCGCAATCTCCGAAAAACACCATCAAAAAGTGTTTCATTATTTTATGATATTCTTAGAACAAAGTAGCTTCACCGCAACCGCTCCATAAAATTATCGTGTACTTTGAACTAATGCAGAGCGGTAAGAAGAAGCAGGACGGTTACTGACGCACAGAAATCTTTGATTTCGTTTTGCGTCGTATGCAACAGCAACCCGACGAGTCACTCTTGCAAAGTCGAGACGACGAGTCGTTGGTTGCCACTGCTTTAGTTACGCCCATGTGCGTTTCCACCAATGGTGGAAAATTTCGCACGGGCATTCAATTCTTTTTACTTTATAGGAACGAAGTTTCCTATAAAGTAAAAAATTGAGCAATCTGGATATCAATATGCTCAATCTTTTTGGATAACGATTTTGCTGAATAATTTCGTTTTTTGCTGTTATTGGCATGAAGCTTTGTACCGTCTACTGATACAACTTTTCCACCAATGAGACCTAAATCCATACATGTTTTGGTGAAATCGTGAAATGTATTTGTTAAAGCTTCTGCGTTCTTCCTACGAAAAGCAGCAATTGTGCTATGATCCGGATGTGTTCCATGAAGGAGCCACATAATTTCCAGATTGATATATGTCTGTTGTTCCATCATTCGTGATGACATTACTCTTGACATATATGAATAAAGATACAAACCGATTAAATCCTGTGGATTGTATGCAGGACGTCCGACTTTGTTTGTGTAAATATGATAAACAAGCTTTTCTATATCTAATGAACGTACATAAGCATCAATTACACGAACTTTACTATTTTCATCAATCATCTCGTCAAGTGATGTAATGAAGCATTGATTACGGTCGATTCTTTCACTATTCTTCATGGTTGTACTCCTTGTCTTTTATGTTTTTATTATATCATAAAAGGCACAAAAATACAATCTTCACGGTGAATTATTCGACAGTCTGACGTCCCCCTGTCACGCTGTTCCTACAAAATAAAGATTACCAAATATTCTAATCGGTTTTACATAACCATTCCAAGTCTCAATATAACCCATTTTCTTTTTTCCTTTTTCCTTTTTACTTTATAATACATATTGCAATTAAAGAACATATACCTCCAACAAGTCCGATAACCTGTTTTTTTGACGGTATTTCCTTAAATATTATCACTGACATTATCTGACTCAGCACCATTGAACCTCCGTTCACCAAAGGAAAAAACAGTTGGCTTGGTAAGATTCCTGCTAATTTCAGATTTAAGAAATTCATACAAAATGTGCATAACCCGCATATAGTCGCCCAAAAAATATGTTTTCTTTTGAAGCATAATTCCTTTACGTTTCCTCCTACTCTGAATCTGTTATATATGTATGCTATAATAAATGCTATGAACAAAAATCCACTTGCTTCTTCTTTATATGCTGATGCCTGATGAACCTTTTGTAATACACCCACTAATCCCTGCGAAATGAATGTCAGCATTGCAAATATAAACCATTTTTTGTTAATACCTGAGTTTTTATCACATTCAAGTGAAATGTAAATAAATCCTATAAGAATAAAAACAAAAACAAGCTTTACAACACTAAATTGCTCACCAAAGAATATTCCTGACAAAGTTGGAATAATTGTGGATGATGTAGTGATTAACAATGTGATATTCATCGGACCATTTGCAAGTGTCTGCATATTATATACATTTCGCAAGGCTGTCATAACACCGAATATTACACCAAGCAATACAGTAAATAAAGACAATGTTCCCTTCAACAACATCGCTCCAAAGAGCAGTATACACACTAATGATATGCAAGTATTAAAATAATATATATGATTGCTTGTCTTTAAATCCTTTTTACTTACCTTATTAAACAAGCAATTCTGTGTAACTGATGACATTAGTGTTAATATCAACAAAAAAACTATCATTTATTTTCTCCTGTTATAAATTTTTCAAAGCTTACCATTCTATATCATCACTACATCAGTTTCTTTTACATAATCTCCTAACTGCAAATTCAGCTGTTCCATTGATGTAAGTCGTTGCCCGTTAAATTTAATATTTTCAAACACAAAATTACACGATGTATGTTCAGCATCTTTGCCTGATATATAAATTTCCAGGAATGGTACATTTCCATCGGTCAATACATCAATATTCCGAAATGTAATATGATGGTTCTTCCCCGGTATGTCATCACAAGACCAAAGACCGCAATCGACAATCGAACGAACTAATTTATTGGAGTGACATGATAATATTTCAAATATTTTCTTTGTTAATTCGAGATAGTAAGCAGAATATTCGACTCTTATATCTTCAAACAATATATCATGAATATTGGCACGATCCTGATTACCTATATCCATAACATCACTCGTATGATGAATAATATCACAATCTTTGAATGTAATGTGACAAATTTCAGGTGCAACAGTATTTACCCCAAATTCTAAAGAACGTCCCAGATCATTCCAAATAATACAATTTTCTATCAATATATTTTCTGTATTTAAAGTATCATATCCAGGCTTTCCCTTTATACAAATACTGTCATCATATGTACGCACAAAGCAGTTTTTAACAATACAGTTTCTACTGTTATAAAAATCAATTCCATCTGCGTTTGTTCTCCACATACCTATTATCTTAAAATTCTCATAACGCACATATTCGCAAGCAATAATGGTATTTGTCATTCCGCACACATCCCGGAGAATAATGCCATTGACTTCAACATTACGGCAGTGATAAAAATGTAATCCTGCTTTAATTGGTTGTACAACTTCTATAACCTTTTCAAACTGCTCTCTGTTCTTATATAATTCCGAACCGGTTCCCGGGACATAATTTTCTCTGTCAGTAAAGTATTCCTTGTACGGTATAAGTCTCTTTGAAAGCTTTTTTCTTTGCCCCCTGCTCTCCCAACAATTATCAGCCTCTCTTGTCACATCATATACTTGCAGTATATCATCTTGTCCTCGCTCATACCAACTGCCACACAAAATTCCGTTACCCAATATGCGTATATTTTCAGAACCATATGCTAAAAAAGAGCCATACACAACTGCGTCACGATCAATATATACCGTCATTCCATCAGTAAGCACAACTTGACCAATATTATGTATTCCCGGACCAAAATATAATGTATTTTCCGCATCAGGCAATACGCCATAGTCCTTTATTGGATCGAAAAAAATATGTAGCGCATTATGAGGATCATCCAACTCCACAACATACTGCCCAGACTGTCTTAATGAAAATGTAATTGTGCTATCTGAAATTTCAGGACATATTTTTTCAGACAACGGTCTGACTGTTACGTTTTTAAATTGCTTCTTTGGAACTAACTTTATAGTAACTATTTCGTCTGCCTCAAAAGTTAAAAGAGAGGCAAGCTCCGTGGTTTCTAACGGTCTCTCTTCTCCTGTAAATGTCCGATATAACGGTATATCCGACACTCTTACTTGGTATAGCTGTGCCTGTTTTCCATTAACCATCACAGAAAAATCATCACTTATTTTTTCTCCGTTTGGTATATTTGTTAATTTAATCATAGGATTTTCCTCCTCATTGTTCATTCATATCCGGCTTGATTTTAATATTGGGATACATTTCCTCAAAGTTTGCTTTTTGTTTGTTCGCCAGCTTAAGTTGTTCCGGTTGTGCATCTGTAGGCCATGCACCAATTGTAATTGTCACCTCTTCATTTAAGCTTGATGTTTCCTTTCCTTTTCCACATCCAGTCAAAATTGTTCCTACAAGCGATAAACATAGTATGCCGGAAACAAAGCGACTCTTTTTTGTCAATTTCATAAAATTACACCCTTTCTTTTACGGATTGTAAATCCTTTTCTGATTTCAGCTTAGCAAATCACACAAATAATTTCAAGTCTTTGTTTTCTGTGTTGTTCACAGCACAAGGGGACGGCAGACTGTCGAATAATTCAAGCAGAAAACAACACCATTGAATTTTCAAGCTTGCCGGCAGTAAGTATCAAAACAAATCTGATTAATTTACTGAACATGGATTTGGTACGGTCTTTGAAGTACCGTATCAACTCTGTATTTCCGATGATATTCATCACTCTTTTTAGGTTATACCCTAAAAAGAGCAAGCTAACTTCGCCTTTCATTTTACATCAATTTATGAATCCATACTATCATTTCTGATGCTCCACGATTTGCAAACGCAAAGTACGGAATCAGTGTGAGCGGTATTTCCTCCATCGCATCCTCTGCATCATAATAAAGCCCATCTTGCGGAATCAGGCGTTTTGCCCTTGTTTTTAGTATCTGCACACCACAGACCTCACAATATTCTCTTTTAAACTCCGGCTTTTTCTCCAGATAGATGCTTTTTAGAAGCGGTCCGTTATCCTTTTCCTCGATACAGTAGATAATCGGTCCGTATCCGACTGCCACCTTTCCGGCATTCTCCTGCACCTGCAGATTGCTTGCATAAAGTCTTACCTCCAGCTCAAGTGTCAGTTGGATTTGTGTTTCGCCGGAAATGTTGATATAAGCATATCCGTTTTTCATTTCATATGGAAGATTTAGGGAAAATTCCCGACACCAGCCCGGAATCCGTACCGCCGCCCGGCGGTATCCGTCCGGAACCGTGATTGTTATCACTCCATCATTCGGATAGTTGGTTTCTTGTACAATCGTCCCTTTTTCGGTTTTGGTTTCTGCACTCATATATTGATGCACGAACAAGGTTTCCTCTTGCTCACTATAGAGAAAATTCCCGACCGATGCAATGAACCGCACCAGATTTGGCGGACAACAAGAACAGTCGAATACCTCCACACGTTCCATAATCGGCAGATGCTCCTTGGTTTTGGTTGCTGTAATCCGGTTTGCAAGATAGGGGTCAATTTCCAACGGATTTTCGTAGAAAAAGCTTTTTCCGTCCAAAGACCAACCCGAAAGAATACCGTTATACAAATCTCGCTCAATTACATCCGAATACTTTGCATCCGGCTCTAATGCGAGCATCCGTTGCGCAAAGAAGGTCATTGCAATGGAAGCACAGGTTTCTGCGTATGCAGTCCGGTTTGGCAGGTCATAATCAAAGGTAAATGCCTCACCGATATGTGTGGAACCAAGTGCCCCGGTAATATACATCCGCTTTTGTGTGGCATTTTCAAAAATCTTTTTACAAGCCATAAAAAGTGCTTCGTCTGCATTCTTTTTCGCCAAATCCGCCATTGCACTATAAATGTACATCGCACGCACAGAATGCCCCTCTGCCGTTGTCTGCTCCCGAAGTGGCAGATGATCCTGCGCATATCGCGGTTCGTCGTCATAAATCGCAGCATCTTTTTTATTGTTTCCTCTTTGGTCTACAAAAAAATTTGCTAATTCTAAATATTTTTCCGTTCCGGTTGCATCATAAAGCCGCACCAGAGCCAGTTCGATTTCCGGATGTCCGCAGGTGACAAATTCGGCACTTTGCTCTGTTACAAAAATCTGATAGATATAATCGGCATATCTGCACATAGCATCTAAAAAATACCGTTCTCCGGTCGCTTTGTAATGCGCAACCGCCGCCTCCATCAGATGTCCGGCACAGTAGAGCTCGTGATTATTTCGGATACGGAAACGGTTTTCCTGCTCTTTTACCTGATAGTAAGAATTAAAATAACCCTCCTGCGTTTGTGCATTCAAAATATCTGAAATTGCTTTTTCTGCCAGAGTACGCAGCTCCTCATTTTCATGCATAGTGAGAATATATGCCACACCCTCTAACCATTTTGCAATATCGGAATCCCAGAAAATATGCGGCTCCCAGCCTGGATGCTCCGAAAGCGGTTTGCAGGAAAGTGCATCAAAGCGATGGGTGTCCGAAAACCGGTCATAAACCGCTTTTGCAGTCACTTCCTCATTCAGCTTCTGTTTTTTTGCCCAGAATCCGTCGGTGATTCTGGTTTGTTCAAATGAAATCTGATTCGTAACATTCATACATATCCCTCCTTTTTTCTTCATTGTAGCATCCTTTTGTTCAGAAAACAATACCGAAAAAAATAGAATATGTGAGAAAATCCGACTTTTTACAAAATATTTTTGGGACTCGCCCCATAATACTGCTTAAAGCTTCTGGAAAAGTGGAATACATCCCGGTAACCGCACATTATCGCCGTCTGTGATACAGAATATCCCTTTCTCAAAAATTCCTTTGCATGATGCAGGCGAACCTCTAACAAATAGGCTTGAATGCTTTTTTGCTTATAAGCTTTAAAAATACGTGTCAGATGCTGACGGGTATAACCCATCCACCGTGCCATATCCTCAATCCGGATATCCTGCATATAGTTCGATTCAATGAACTGTTCAATCTTCTCTGCGGCACTGTCCTCTTTTTTTACCCCGGTCAGCTCCGGAATCAGCAAAACCAACTGCGAAAGAACATACTCCTCCGCATTTTCTTCCCGTTGCGCACCCTCCCACATCCGCAGGAATAAATCCTCACGCACATCCATCACCGGGCAAGGTAAATCATCCAGCTTTTTTGCCATACTTCCATGAAACTCCACCCAGATATATTCCCACGGATTTTTCGCATCGGCACGGTAAAAGGTTACCTCCCCCGGATAAATCAGAAATATCTGTCCACGATGCACCGGAAAGGTTCCATTTTTATTCTGAAACCTTCCGCACCCACTCACCACATAATGAATCAGGTAGTTCTTACGGATTGCAGGTCCGAATCCATGTTTTGGCAAGCATTTTTCACGTCCCATATTCACCGGAATCCAATCTGTATAACCCGGATTATTCAATAATTTCATTTTCATTGTTATCACCCATGTTCCATTATAACATATATTGATTCCTTTTTTCAATGTTCTTTTCAAAAAAATTATGCTATGCTTAAGAAAAAAAAGGAGTGATTTTTATGACAAAAATTACATTCATCGGTGCAGGAAGTACCGTTTTCGCAAAAAATGTTTTAGGTGACGTTATGTTATGTGAAAATATCAAGGATGTGACCTTTGCACTCTATGATATCGATGCAGACCGTCTGGAGGAATCCAGAATTGTCATTTCAACCCTGAATGCAAAATACAATCAAAACAAAGCAAAAATCGAATGCTATTTGGGTGTTGAGAACAGAAAAGAGGCCTTGCGTGGTGCAAAATTTGCCGTAAACGCAATTCAGGTCGGCGGCTATGACCCGTGCACTATTCTGGATTTTGAAATTCCGAAAAAATACGGGATTCAGCAAACCATTGCAGATACTATGGGTATCGGCGGTATTTTCCGCGCCCTGCGTACCATCCATGTAATGAAGGGCATTGCAAAGGATATGGAAGAGGTTTGTCCGGATGCATGGCTTCTGAATTACACCAACCCGATGGCAATGATTACCGGCTATATGCAACGCTACACAAATGTCAAAACAATCGGCTTGTGCCATAGTGTTCAGGTCTGCTCCAAGGATTTATTGAGTGCTTTGGATATTCAGGTAGATGGCTTTGTTGACAAAATTGCAGGCATCAACCACATGGGCTGGTTATTGGAAATCAAGGATTTACAAGGAAACGACCTGTATCCGGAAATCAAACGCCGTGCCGCACAAAAGAATGCAACCGAAAAGCATGGGGATATGGTTCGGTATGAGTATATCCGTCATTTAGGCTACTACTGTACCGAAAGCAGTGAGCATAATGCAGAGTATAACCCGTTCTTTATCAAGCCGAACTATCCGGAATTGATTGAAAAATTCAACATTCCGCTGGATGAATACATCCGCCGTTGTATCGACCAGATAAACGGCTGGGAAAAGCAAAAAGCAGAGCTATTAGCAGGCGGCGATATTCAGCACGAAAGAAGCCGGGAATATGCTTCTCATATTATGGAAGCAATGCTGACCGACAAGCCGTATAAAATTGGCGGTAACGTATTAAACACCGGACTGATTACCAACCTGCCGAAGGAGGCTTGTGTTGAGGTTCCGTGTATGGTAGATGCAACCGGCATCCACCCGACCTTTATCGGTGACCTGCCGCCGCAGTTGGCAGCCATGAATATGACAAATGTCAATGCACAGCTTCTGACCATTGAAGCAGCGGTGACCGGCAAAAAGGAACACATCTATCATGCGGCAATGCTCGATCCGCATACTGCGGCCGTGCTTTCTTTGGATGATATTGTCGCAATGTGTGATGAATTGTATGAAGCACACGAAAAAGCAGGATATAAAATCCTCTAAATGATTTGACCTTTCTTTGATTTTGTGTTACAATAAGAATAACAAATCAGAAAGAAGGCAAATCAAATGGATTATACAGAAAAAACAGTTGAACGCAAAGAAATTTTCAACGGCAGAGTGATTCATGTCGTTGTTGATACGGTAGAGCTTCCCGACGGCTCTTTGGCAAGCCGGGAAATGGCATTCCACCCGGGCGGTGTCGGTGTGATAGCTGTCACCGAAGACCGCAAGGTTTATATGGTGCGACAGTTCCGCAAGCCTTACGAAGCAGAAATTTTAGAGGTTCCTGCCGGAAAGTTAGAGCCGGGCGAGGACCCGTTGGAATGCGGCATCCGGGAGCTGGAGGAGGAAACCGGATTAAGAGCGGAAAAGATGACCTATCTCGGTGCATCCTATGTTTCTCCGGGATTTTGCTCTGAAACCATCCACCTTTACCTTGCTACCGGACTCTCTGAAGTCGGTCAGCATTTAGATGATGGTGAATTTTTGGACGTTCTGACCTATGATTTGGATGAGCTTTATCAGATGGCACTCAATAACGAAATCATGGATGCAAAAACATTGATTGCCATTCTGAAGGCAAAAGGAATTTTGGGAGAACAAAGCAGCTTCGCCACAACCGCTCTATAAAATCATTTTGTATTTGAAAGTGACACAGAGCGGTAAGAAGAAGCAGAATGCTTTGTTTCGCCCATGTGCGTTTCCGCCAATGGCGGAAAATTTCGCACGGGCATTCAATTCTTTTTAATTTATAGGAACGCAGTTTCCTATAAATTAAAAATATGGGGATGTTTAAAACTCAGTTTTTTAACATCCCCATTTTACATTCCATTTTTATTTTTGGATTTGTCGGACAACTGTCCGAACCAGCTTTCTTGGTACGATTCTTGTTGCAACCGGAACCAGACGGTTAAAAAATCCCGGAATTGCAATCAGTTTCCCTTTTTTCATGGCACGATAGCCATATTGGGCAACCGATTTTGCATCTGCCACCTTCAGATTATGAAACAAGCCCGAACGCTCCAGGGATGCCCGATTCTGAAAGCCGGTTTCGGTCGGACCAGGGCAGAGGGCGGTTACTGTGATTCCGCTTCCCTTTAACTCGGTTGCGATTGCCTCGGAAAAGGAGAGCACAAATGCTTTGCTGGCATAGTACACACTCATCAGCGGTCCGGGGACAAAGGAAGCAATGGATGCAACATTTAAAATTTTTCCCTTCCTCTGTTCTTGCATTAGCTTCAGCACACCATGTGTCAGTCGGACTAAAGTGCTGATATTTAACTGTATCATTTCCTGCTGTTTTTTGATATCACAATCTGAAAAGCTCCCGAAATCACCAAAGCCTGCGTTATTTACCAGAGTGCCGATAAAAAGCTTTTTTTCCTCTATGTAACGGAGCAATTCTTCCGATGCTCCTGGTTCTGACAAATCCAACGGCAGAACATCTACCACATTCAGACAGGTATTCTCCATTTGCTGTTTTAACAGCATCAGGCGTTCTTCATTGCGTGCCGTCAGTAAAAGTCTGCATCCGTCCCTGGCAAACAACCATGCCAGCTCCAGTCCAATACCGCCGGATGCTCCGGTAATCAAAACAGTTTCTTCCATAGCTTTCTCCTTTGTTTTTTGTTTTTAGTTTACTACAAACCCAAAAAGCTTGCAAGCCTTTCGTCAAAAGTTTTCAAATAATTTTATTTTTCTCTATCTTTAATCTTCCGTTTACTCTTGAATCCCTCCTTGAAATATGCTATAATACATTTAGATTTTAACTATTTTTATGGCAAAGAATGGAGATTTTTTATGAATCAAACGCTGAAATCCAAAATCATGGGATCTCTTTCTGCAGTATTACCGATTACCGCAATTGTGCTGGCATTGAGCATTTTCATTGTGCCGATTGACATCGGTGCGGTTGTGATGTTTTTTGTCGGCGCAATCATGCTGATTGTCGGAATGGGAATGTTTGAGCTTGGCTCGGAAATTGCAATGACACCAATTGGCGAAGGCATCGGTGTTTCGCTCTCCAAATCAAAAAGCATTCTGGCAATTGCCGCAATCAGCCTGCTGATGGGTATTCTGATTACCATTGCAGAGCCGGATTTGCAAGTGCTTTCCAATCAGGTTCCCGGCATTCCGAACCGGATTCTGATTCTGACCGTTGCAGTCGGTGTCGGCATTTTTCTTGCATCTGCAGTCCTGAGAATTATTTTTAAAATACATCTGTCCAATCTGTTAATGCTTCTGTATGCCGGGCTTCTGATTCTTTCCTTTTTCATTCCGAAGGAATTTCTTGCCGTTGCATTCGACTCCGGCGGTGTGACAACCGGCCCGATTACCGTTCCCTTTATCATGGCAATGGGTGTCGGTATCTCATTGGTCAGAGGTGATAAAAACGCATCCAGCGATAGCTTCGGTCTGGTTGCACTCTCAAGTGTCGGTCCGATTTTAGCTGTGATGCTGCTTGGACTTTTCTACACCCCGAAGAACGCCTCATATACTTCCGCAGAGGTTTCCTCTGTTGCTACCATGCGTGATGTTGCACGCACCTTTTTATTTGAGCTTCCGCATTATATCCGTGAGGTTATGATTTCTTTATTGCCGATTGTTGCAATGACGCTGATTTTTCAGCTTATCACGCACCGATATCATCAACGGCAAAAGCTTCGTATTATGATGGGATTTTTGTACACCTATGTCGGGCTGGTATTATTCTTATGCGGTGTAAACGTAGGCTTTGCGCCGGTTGGAAGCATGCTCGGCAGGGATTTGGCGGCAAGCAGTCAGCGTTGGCTTCTGGTTCCGATTGGTATGCTGATTGGTTATTTTATCGTAAAAGCAGAGCCGGCAATTCAGATTTTAAACCGTCAGGTACAGTCGGTAACTGACGGTGCGATTTCCGCAAAGTCCATGAATCGTTGCCTTTCCATCGGTGTTTCGGTGAGTGTAGGCTTGGCAATGCTTCGGATTCTGACCGGCATTCCGATTGCTTTTATTGTGATTCCCGGCTATGTTATTGCCCTGGTTATGTCTAAATTTGTTCCGGACATTTTTGTCGGTATTGCATTCGACTCCGGCGGTGTTGCCAGCGGTCCGATTACCTCAACCTTTTTATTACCGCTGTGTATCGGAACCTGCGAAATGCTTGGCGGAAATATTATGACCGACGCTTTCGGCGTAGTTGCTCTGGTTGCACTCACTCCGCTGATTGCCGTTCAGATTATGGGCATACAGTACCGCATCAAGCTCAACCGGATGCCACAAACCGCACAGGCTACACCCACTATCCCTGCTGACAGTGATGAAATTATCGAAATCGAGGAGGACTGAGACAATGAATCAAGATAGACTTTTTCGTATTTTGTTATTGATTACAACTCCAAAGCTTGCCGAACGGGCAAGCAAGTTTTTGCAGACAGAAAGCATTCCGATTCACTATATGACAAACGCGGTCGGAACTGCTCCGAATGATATTTTAGACATTTTAGGACTCGGAACGCCGGACAGAATGATTTTAATCAGCATGATGCCCAAAACCAGTGCAGACAAAATGCTTCGGAAATTGCAGGCAGAATTACGTTTCAGCATTCCCGGAAACGGTATTGCATTTACATTGCCTTTATCCGGCGCAAACTGTCATCTTTTAAAAATACTTGGACAAATCGACGAGGCTGATGCAGCTTCATCCGAAAGAAAGGACGGACTTACCATGGCAGAGATAAAACGTGTTATGATTGCCGCAGCGGTCAATCATGGATACAGCGAGGAAGTAATGATTGCCGCAAGAGAAGCAGGTGCCGGCGGCGGTACCGTCATCCACGGCAGAGGTGTCGGCGAAAAAGACACCTTGAATGTCTGGGGAATCAGCGTTCAGGAGGAACGTGAAATTGTTCTGATTGTTGCAGATACTGAGCATAAGCTTGGTATCATGCGTGCCATCAGTGAGGCTTGTGGCATGAACAGCGATGCAAACGGCATTGTGCTCTCTATGCCAATTGATAACGCCATCGGTCTGGGAATTGATGAATAACCGGATACCGTCGTCTGCCGGAAACGGCTTACGGCGGTTTTTCATAAAATGTTTACAAAATATCTCATCAAAATTCATTGCCCTCCCTTGATTATTACCTCGGGATGTGATACAATAAGTAGGAACAAACACATTTGGAGGAATCTATCATGGAAAAATACGGACAAATTCCAAAACGGTTTACCGCCGCTTGGTGGGACTACATTTGGTATTACTATAAATGGCATATTTTAGGAACACTTTTTGCCTTGTCCTTAATCGGTATTACTGCAGTACAGTGTGCAAACAAAATTGATTATGACATTGTTGTTACATACATCGGCGAAGCATACTGCGGTGAGGAGGCTCGCTCTGCTTTGGAGGCTGATATGGCGGCAAAGGTTGGCGATATCAATCAAAACGAAAAGGAGGAAGTATTCTTCCAGCCGATTATATTATCCGCAGCAGGTCAACAACCGACCGACCCGCAATACGAGATGGCAATGCAGACCAAAATGAATTTAGAATTGCAGGCAGGCGAGGCAATGCTTTTCTGCTTTAGTCCGGAGCGTGCAAATGCACTCATGGCAACCGACGCCTTTGACGGCTATTTTGTTCCGGTTTCTGAATGGGCAAAAGCCCCACTTCGTCCGGAGCAGGAGGTAGAAGGCAGAGCCAACGGCTATATGGCTTGCATCAAGGAAAACACCTATTTTGAACCGCTTGGATTTGTGTCCGGAGATATTTATCTTGCCGTCCGTGTTCTCAGAGCAGACGAGCAGAAAGAAAAGAAAATTGATTTTTACAACCAACGTATGAACGCATCCATTGAACTTGCAAATCAATTACTGCAAATACAGTAAAATATATTAATCCAAATAACAGCATTACTCACAGAGAGGAGGCACCGGCGATGGCAGTTGCAAAAAAGCCTGTGCAATCAACTGAATATGAGCTTTTTTCTGCCTACCGGATGACCGGGGACCGAAAGCTCCGGGACGAGCTTTTAGAGCATTATCTCTACATTGCGGAAATTCTTTCCAGAAAATTTATTAACCGCGGTGCTGATTACGATGATATTTATCAGGTCGCCGTTTTAGGCGTTTTATATGCCATCGAGCGGTTCGACCCGGACAGAGGCGTACAGTTTGCAACCTTTGCAACGCCGACTGTTTTGGGGGAAATCCGTCATTTTTTCCGGGAAATGGGGCATTTTATCAAGGTACCAAGAAAGCTATACGATATTTTCTACAAGGCGGAAAAAATCCGCCGTGCATCCGATGCAAACAGCGGTTCTATTGAGGAGCTTTCCCGGATTCTGAATATTCCGGAAAAAACCCTGCGCAAGGCATATGAAATCGGAGATGTATCCTTTATCCGTTCCTTAGAGGATGAAGCATATGCCGATGGACCGATGCTTCTTTCCAATACCATCGGCAGAGAGGATAACCATTTTATGATGATTGAGGATCGGGACTTTATCCGCTCCTGCCTTGCCGGACTTTCGGAAAAGGAACGGGAATTTGTCACCTTGCGTTATTACGACGAGCTATCGCAGAGCGAGATTTCAAAACGGTGGGGCATTTCCCAGACGCACGTTTCCCGCTTTGAAAGAACCCTCTTGAAGAAGCTGAATCAATTTTATTTCAACGGTACATAAATACTGCCTTTGCTTTGGTTGCAGGGCGGTATTTTTCTGTAATGTGTTTGTAATCGAAATTTTATTGACTAAAAACCGGTTTTTATGGTATAATATAAATAGTGAGTACCGATTTTGGAAAATTTTTCCCGGTCGGTGTATTTTGTGAACGGGTGGAGCCAAGGCTCCGGGGCAGTTTTACTGTCAGTTAAAGTCTCGTGATGCGTCCCATGAACACCGTAGCTGCTTGCTTGCGGTTATACCATGGCTCACGGACAAAATAGCAAAATCTCTCAGCAATTCGGTGAGTTTTCTTTGTATCATAGGAATTTGCTTTTCCAATGATACAAAAATTAATTGAATGCCCGTGCAAATTTTTCCGCCAATGGCGGAAATGCACATGGGCGCAACAAAGCACTCTGCTTCTTCTTACCGCTCTGTGTCACTTTAAAGTACACGGTAATTGATAGCGCGGTTGCGTCGAAGCTGCTTTGTACTGTTCAAAAATTTGAGATTCTTTGCCGTAGACAAAACAAATTTACAATTGGAGGTAACAACGTGGCAAAAAAAGCAAAATTAAAATTAATCCCCTTAGGCGGATTGGATGAAATCGGAAAAAATATGACCGCATTAGAATATGGCGGTGAAATTATCATTGTAGACTGCGGTATGGCATTCCCGGATGACGATATGCCTGGCGTTGACCTGGTTATTAATGACATCAGCTATTTGGAAAAGCACGCAGGCCAGGTAAAGGGCATCTTCCTCACACACGGTCATGAGGACCATATCGGCGGCTTGCCATATTTTTTGAAGAATGTGAACGTTCCGGTTTACGGAACCCGGCTCACCATCGGTTTGGTAGAGCATAAGCTAAAAGAACATAATCTGCTTTCCAAAGTGAAATTGAACAGCGTGCGTGCAGGCATGAGTGTGGATGCCGGAAAATACTTTAGTATTGAATTTATCCGCACCAATCACTCCATTGCAGACTCAGCAGCGCTGGCAATCACCACACCGTTAGGGGTTGTTCTGCACATGGGCGATTTCAAAATCGACACCACCCCGATTGTCGGTGATGTCATTGATTTGGCACGTCTTGGCGAGCTCGGAAAAAAAGGTGTTCTTGCTATGCTTTCTGACAGTACCAATGTAGAGCGTCCCGGCTATGCAATGAGCGAACGGAGTGTTGGCGAAAAGTTTGAAGAAATTTTCAAGGGCTGTAACAAGCGAATCATCGTCGCAACCTTTGCTTCTAACGTGCATCGGGTACAGCAGATTATCAATGCTGCAGCCAAGAACGGCAGAAAGGTTGCTGTTTCGGGCAGAAGCATGGAAAATATTGTAGAAATTTCAATTCTGTTGGGATATATGAAAATTCCGGAAGGCGTTTTAATTAATCTCGACCAGATTAACCGTTATAACCCGAATCAGGTGGTAATCATCACCACCGGGAGCCAGGGCGAACCAATGAGTGCGCTGACCAGAATGGCTTTTTCCGACCACAGAAAGGTGGAAATTACAAAGGATGACTTAATCATCATCTCTGCCACCCCGATTCCCGGCAACGAGAAATCTGTTTCCAATGTTGTCAATGAATTATTCAAAATCGGTGCAGAGGTTATCTACAAATCCTTGTCCGAGGTACACGTTTCAGGACACGCCTGCATGGAGGAGTTAAAGCTCATTCTTGCACTGGTAAAACCGAAATATTTCATCCCGGTACATGGTGAACACCGTCATCTGGTACAGCACGCCGCATTGGCGCATAAAATGGGCGTACCGGAGCAGAATTCTTTTATTCTGAGCAACGGCTCGGTGCTGGAATTTGACGCAAACGGCGCAAAGGTCAACGGAAATGTGCAGGCAGGTAAGATTTTGGTTGACGGTCTGGGCGTCGGCGATGTCGGCAACATTGTTCTGCGTGACCGGAAGCACTTAGCACAAGACGGTCTGATTGTGGTTGTGGTAACACTTTCTTCCGAAACCGGTCAGATTGTAGCAGGGCCGGATATTATCTCACGCGGCTTTGTCTATGTGCGGGAGGCAGAGGATCTGATTATCCATGTCAAGGATGTTGCAAGAGATGCAGTTGAACGTTGCCATGGTAATCATTTCAAGGATTGGGCAAGCATGAAGAACGGCTTGAAAGCATCTATTTCCCGTTATATCTACGAGCAGACAAACAGAAGCCCGATGATTCTGCCGATTATTATGGAGGTGTGATAAAATGCAAAAATTTGACATCACATATTATCCATGGGATAAATTCAACTACCAACCCAAAACCTTCATCACATTGGAATATCTGCCGGAAGGGTATCAGGTGCATATGACCTCATACGAGACAGAGCTTCGTACCGAGGAAATTGCACATAACGGCGCTATCTGCCGGGATAGCTGTATGGAAGCATTCATCAATTTTACCCCGGATGCTTCTGATTCCTACCTCAATTTTGAGGTAAATCCCAAAGGCATCATGCATTTAGGCTTTGGGGACGGCAGACACGGTCGAATCCTTGCAGATATCTGCGACATTGAAACATTACAGATAAAGCCGGAAATTTTTTCCGACCGTTGGGAGGTTTCCTTTCTGATTCCGACCGACTTTATCAAAAAGAATTTTCCGGCATATACCCATACTCCCGGCAAAAAACTCAAAGGAAACTTTTACAAATGTGGTGACTTGTCGGTTTTTGAGCATTTCGGTTGCTGGGCACCGATTACCTGGGAAGAACCCGACTTTCACAGACCGGAATTTTTCCGGGAATTTACTGTCTAAAATTCACCAGGGGAGGTTTAAAAATAGTGCAGAACAAACGAAACGAAGTCTTGTGCGGTTTTCGCATCGCACAAGACCTTGCCCGACGGCGTACGCAGGTACGTCGAGCGGTTCGTTGAATTTGTAGTTTGACGGCATAAATAAAGAGGAATCCGCATTTTGCGGATTCCTACAATAAATTGCAAGTTTAAACATTTTGTAATGCTTGTAAATTTACACTAAAAGCCGTCAAACGGTCGGTGCATTTTTTAACATCCCCTTATGTAATAAGAAAA